>CAYUFZ010000090.1:0-7386 GCA_964444025.1 uncultured Emticicia sp. | reverse complement strand
GCCTCTTTGATGCCCGAAATGGCTTTATTGAGATTGTCTTGTACATTTGAGGAACAAGACATCTGAACTAATCCGATATTAACTTTACGCATATTTCTTTTTTTTTGCAAAGATAGGGGCATTCTGATTGATTTAATAAGATTTTTAGAATTTATCGCTCAAATACCTAGCGAATTATTGATTTTTCACCATTCAATTGTTTTTTTACCTTTTGAGTGTAAATACGCATTTGTTTGACTAAAATGCTTATTTCCAAACCAGCCTCCTACATTGGCAGACATCGGAGAGGGGTGTTTGGAGGTCAAAACCAAGTGCTTTTTAGTGTCAATGATGCGTCCTTTATCTTGGGCATATTTCCCCCAAAGAAGAAAGACTAACCCTTCTTTTTCATCATTCAAGCATCGAATGACGGCATCGGTGAAAGTTTCCCAACCTTTATTTTGGTGCGACCCCGCTTTCCCTGCTTCTACTGTCAAGGTCGCATTTAATAACAAAACCCCTTGTTCTGCCCAGCGTTCTAAGTTACCTGATTTTGGAAAAGGTTTGCCTAAATCAGTTTCAATTTCCTTGAAAATATTTTGTAGGGAAGGAGGAAATCTAATGCCATCATTGACAGAAAATGATAAGCCATTGGCTTGATTTTCTCCGTGGTAAGGGTCTTGGCCAAGAATAACCACTCGGGTTTGCTCAAAAGTACTTTTATTAAAGGCATTGAAAATTAAATTTCCAGGAGGATAACATTTGCCAGAAATGTAAGCGTTTTTAACAAAATTCGTTAATGCTATAAAATAATCCTTCTCAAATTCATGCTTGAGTTTCTCCTTCCAACTTTCTTCTATTTTTACATTCATTATTGAATATTTTTTGTATATTTACATGGAAAAATGTTAAATTTACTTTAATTACATTCTTTGGACAAATTTTGTTCGATTATTTTTAAAATATTGTTACTATTGACAAAACTTTTAGTCCAATTAATGATGTTTATTGCTTAGAAGCTAAATTTATTTGAACCGAAATGATTAAGAGTGCAGTTACATGTGGCATTAGGGTAAGTGTCAAAACAGAATATCAAGAGGCATATTCTAGTCCTTTGCAGGAACACTATGTATTTACGTATAAAATTAAAATAGAAAATAACAGCGATAAAACCATACAATTGTTGCGTCGTCAATGGTTTATTTTCGATAGCGATGGTACGGTGAAGGAAATTGAAGGAGAGGGGGTGATTGGTTTACAGCCAATTCTCGAACCTGGCGAATACCATGAATATGTATCGGGTTGTAATCTGAAAACATCTATTGGGAAGATGTTAGGGTCTTATCTGATGGAAAGATTGATAGACGGCAAAACTTTTCATGTAGAAATTCCGGAATTTAACCTAATTGTTCCTTATCGTTTGAATTGATAGGGATGATATTTTTAATTTTCTGAAAACTTCTTTTGTATTTATCTACGAGGGAAGTTTTTTAATTTAAAAATAGATTGATAGATGTCGAAATCTTAAAATTTCGCAAAAAAAATATAGTTTTTGGTGTCTGTTTGCAAATCTGGCTTAATTTTGCATAAAACTATTTAATTCATAAATTATTCTTCAAAAATATGCAATTCAGAATTGAAAAAGATACCATGGGAGAGGTTCAAGTGCCTGCTCATGTTTATTGGGGAGCTCAGACACAACGCTCAATCGAAAACTTCAAGATAGCCCAAGATATAAATAAAATGCCAAAGGAAATTATCAAAGCTTTTGCTTATTTGAAGCATGGGGCAGCTTTGGCAAATCATGAGCTAGGAGTGTTGCCTAAAGAAAAAGCAGATTTGATTGGCACTGTTTGTGACGAGATTTTGGCAGGAAAGTTAGATGACCAATTTCCTCTTGTTGTTTGGCAAACGGGGTCGGGTACGCAATCCAACATGAATTGTAACGAAGTAATTGCATACAGAGGCCATGTCTTGCAAGGGGGGGATTTGAATGATAAACAAAAGTTTTTACATCCGAATGACGATGTAAATAAATCACAATCGTCGAATGATACATTCCCGACAGCCATGCACATTGCTGCCTATAAAATGTTGATGGAAGTAACCATTCCAGGCATCGAAAAATTAAGAGATACGTTGGCTGAAAAGTCTGCCAAGTTTATGAATGTCGTGAAGATTGGTCGTACTCACTTTATGGATGCTACTCCCTTGACGGTTGGTCAAGAGTTTTCGGGCTATGTTCCACAATTAAACCACGGGCTGAAGGCAATCAAAAATTCATTGGCTCATTTATCTGAATTAGCTTTAGGAGGAACAGCAGTTGGTACGGGTATCAATACTCCAAACGGATATTCGGAATCAGTAGCGAAACACATTGCGAATTTGACAGGCTTGCCATTTATTACGGCGGAGAACAAATTCGAGGCATTGGCAGCACATGATGCCATTGTGGAGGCTCATGGGGCGTTGAAAACTGTTGCTGCGAGTTTGATGAAAATTGCCAATGATATTCGTATGCTTTCGTCTGGCCCTAGAGCTGGTATCGGCGAATTATTCATTCCTGATAATGAGCCGGGTTCGTCTATCATGCCTGGAAAAGTGAATCCAACTCAGTGCGAGGCACTTACGATGATTGCTGCTCAAGTTATGGGCAATGACGTAGCAATCAATTTTGGTGGAGCAATGGGGCATTTTGAATTGAATGTATTCAAGCCTGTGATGATTTATAATTTCCTACACTCTGCTCGTTTGATAGGCGAAGGTTGTGTCTCTTTCAATGACAAATGTGCCGCAGGAATTGAACCATTGACAGACAATATCACCAAACATGTGAATAATTCGTTGATGCTTGTGACAGCTTTGAATACCAAAATTGGCTATTATAAAGCTGCTGAAATAGCACAAACTGCCCATAAAAATGGCTCTACATTAAAAGAAACTGCCATCAATCTTGGATATCTGACTGCCGAGGAGTTCGATGAGTGGGTGAAGCCAGAAGACATGGTGGGAAGTTTGAAATAATTAAGCATAGGGTGTTACTCTTTTTTTGACAATAACTGCCGAAAGAAGAGTAACACTTGCTACAAAAATAATACTAGAAGAAATTCCGAATAAATCTGCAAAAAAACCTGTCAAAAAAGCACCAAAGGCATATCCCAAATCTCTCCAAAATCTAAATACGCCAATACCTTCGGCTCTTTGGCCAACGGGCAAATAGTCTGTCAGGGCATTGATGAAAGTTGGATATACCAAGGCTGTCCCAATGCCTAGAAGGATGCTAATCATGCAAAATTGTATGAAAGTTGTTGCGAACAGAAATAAAAATATAGCAATCGATTGAAGCCCCATGCCCAACACGATTAGATTTTTTTTCGAGAAAATATCGGATAAATGGCCAGTATATAATTGCGAAATTCCCCAAATACCGGGGTATATCGATACAATGACTCCAATGTCTTTTATGCCAAATTGTTGCTGAAATAATAATATGGGTAAAAGCCCCCAAATCATGCCATCATTCAAGTTATTCACAAATCCCGCAAAAGTGATAGCCACCACTGAGTTTTTATTGGATTTGTATGTAAAATATTTTTTATACACCTGAATTGTTGTATTTTCTGCGATTTCTTTGTGCTTTTGTGCATGAGATTGGGTTTCGTGTACAAAAAAAAGACTTAACACCAAGCCTGCAACAGAAAATAAGATGCCCAAATAAAAGGGGTAGGGCTCTATTCCATATCGTGCTGCAATGGCGGAACTTAGCCAAGAGACCAGTCCAATCGACAAGTATCCTGCAAATTCGTTGATGCCAATAGCAAAGCCTCTTTGCTCGGATTTTACCAAATCAATTTTCATCGTGACGGTCATGCTCCATGCCAAACCTTGATTGATTCCCAACAGTAAGTTTGCAATGATAATAGATACCCAATTATCCGAAAATATAAAGATAAAAGGGATGGGAAGAGCCACTAACCAACCCCCAACCAACAATTTTTTTCTGCCCAAATTGTTCGCAAGTCTCCCTGAAATATAGTTACTCATCGCTTTACTAATGCCAAAACCGATAATAAAGCTCATGATGATACTTTTGGAGCTTATATGAAATTTTTCTTCAGCAAATTGAGGTAATATCGAACGCTCCAAACCCAACATAGCTCCAACCAAGGCATTGATAATAACCAATAGGATAAATTGTAATCGATTGTGTTTGATTCCTAATTGAACATCATGTGGCATAATCCAAGTTTTTTCACAAAAGTCTTGTAAATATGTTTGGATTCCTTTAACATTTGTTAAAAACTGCTTGGGTGCTTTCTAATATTTGCTCGAATTCTGCTTAGGCTCACTTGCGTAATTCCCAAATACGAGGCGATGTATTTTAATGGTATTTTTTTGATAATTTCTGTTTCATTCATCAAATGAATGTACCGTTCTTCGGCTGAATGAAATTGTAAACTTTCAATTCGATTCACCGTTTCGACATAGCCAGCCTCAAAAATCAGGCGAAAAAGCCGTTCAATGCTAGGGTATTTGTCATAAAGTTTGAATAATTCAACGGCATTGATGGCAATAATAGAGGCATCTTCAAGGATTTCAATTCCTTTTTTTGAGGGATTTCCGGTAAATAGGCTTTCGACTCGGGCTATAATTTTATTTTCGAATGCAAAACATTCGGTGATATCAGTACCATTTTTATAATAAAAAATCCGGGCAATGCCACTTTCTACAAAGTAAATCGTCTTGCAGGTAAATCCTATATTTTGTAAAATTTCATGCTTTTTAAGCTGAATACTATGGCAAATATGAGTAATTTGCTCGACCTCTTCTGCCGAAAGTGTTTGGAATCGATTGAAATATTTGATTAGACTTTGCATGGCTTTGGGACAATGAAATATGGCTCTATTTTTTTCATTGCCCTAAATTGATTAATTTGTTTGTAATTTTGAAATAAAATCGAATAATATGTTAAAAAAAGCTATTTTACAAAGAAAATTGCGTCGATTTCACCGTTGGTTTGGTTTTTTAATCGGTATTCAATTCCTATTCTGGACTATCGGAGGGATTTATTTCAGTTGGTCGGATATGGATGAGGTTCATGGCGACCATCAAAAAGCTCATATTCACCCGATGGGGAGTCGTTTGTCGCTTCAAAATCCTCAATTGATTATTGATAAAATTCGACAAAAAGATACTGTAAACTTTATTTTTGAAGTGAAATTGATTCAAATTTTGGGTAAACCATTTTATCAGGTTGTTTATTCTAAAGAGCATGACAGAAATAAGAAAATCCAATTGGCTGATGCTGCTACTGGCGAATTGAGAGGGCCGCTTAGTAAAGAAGAGGCGATTCAGGTTGCTCGAAAAGGCTTTATCAGTGATGCAAAAGTGGAGGAAGTAACTTATTTGACAGAAACCGACCGACACCATGAATATCGAGAACAAGCTTTGCCCGCTTTTGCCGTGACATTCGAGCATCCAAGCCGAACGACTGTTTATGTAGCCACCGAATTAGGAACTATTCAAAAATTCAGAAATAAGCCTTGGAGGATTTTTGATTTCTTTTGGATGCTACATACCATGGATTTCGAGAGCCGAGACAATATTTCCAATGGCATTCTTCGTGCTTTTTCTATTTTGGGCTTATTGACAATTTTGAGTGGATTTGCATTGTTTTTCCTTACTCTAAAATCTCCAAAAATGGATAAAAAAGAAGCGAAATTTAGAAAATAGTCAATAATTATTGTTTTTTTGCGTTTTTTAAATAAAATATCAGAATGTTTCAATTGAATAAACCCTTGATTGGTGTTGTATTTGTAGGATTGTCGCTTTGTTGTCTTACTGCTTGTAAGCCCAAAGAAGAAATAAATGTGACCGAAAATTTTTCTAAGGCATTTGTTGTTAATGGGGTGAGTAATACTATTTCTGTGATTGATTTGAATGATTTGAGTCCGAAACAGACTTTTCAGTTAGATGAGTTTGATAGGTTTCCGCACCACATTTCTGTTTCACCTGATAAAAGTAAACTAATATTGGCAAACCCAGCATTTGACTTTACCTTAGGCCATACGGCTTTGCACAATGCTACTGATAAAAGCGGAGGACTTGTGGTTTTGGATGCTAAAAGTGGAGAAAAATTATTGAGTTTGACAGTCCCTTCTGTCAATTATAATGCCTTATTCAGTCCTGACGGAAAAGAAATCTGGACAGCTACGTCTTCTCATTCTGGAGATTTATATATTTTTGACGCAATTTCAGGAAAAATTAAAAATCAGATAGTTTTGGGTTTATCCCCTTCGGAATTGGTATTCACGGCAGATGGAAAGTGGGCATTTATCGCTCTGAGCGAATCCAGCTTTGTCTATGTGATAAATGTGGCAAGCAAACAGGTGGAAGCAAGCATCAAAGTCGATTTATTCCCCTCGAATACTTGGTTGGGAAATGACGGAAATATTTATGTTGAAAATAAAAATTCTAAGTCTATCAATATTATTAATCCAAGTAGTATGTCTGTGGAGGATTATTTGGATTTACCCTTTAGCCCTGGCAAAATAGGCATGAATAGGAAAAATAATGAGCTGTGGATTTGTAATTCAGGAGGTAATAAAGTATATTATTGTCAAAAAATAAACAACCGTTGGAAAATTATTGATTTTGTTGAGACAGGAGCAGATGCCCATTCTTTGTGTTTTTCAGCCGATGAAAAGAAGGTTTTTGTGGTGAACCAAGTTGGAAATACTGTTTCGGTGATAGATGCGGATTCTCATGTAAAAATCAAAGACATTTCTGTTGGAAAACAGCCGAATGGTATTGTATTAATCGAAAAATAAGTTAAATTTATAGAATAATTAAAGTTTTATTCACCAATTAAATAAGCAATAAGATGAAAAAAATCGTTTCAGTCCTTACCTTAATAATGCTATTGTCAGGAATTGTGATGGCAACTCCTCCCAAAAGTGCAGAAATTAAAATCAAAACATCTGCTAAATGTGGCATGTGCAAAAAGAGAATCGAGAAAGATTTAGGCGATTCTAAGGGGATTATTAACTCCAATTTGGATTTAAAAGACAAAGTCATCACCGTTACTTATAACCCTAAAAAAACAAGTCCTGAAAAAATCAAAGGAATTATTTCGAAAACGGGCTATGATGCAGATGAGGTAATGGCAGATGCAACAGCACACGACAATCTACCGGGATGTTGTCAGAAAAATTCTAAAATGGAGTAGTAAATAACAAAAAAAGCTTGAGGTTTTCCTCAAGCTTTTTTGTTATTATAGGCGAAATTTTATTTCGTCAATACTTTCTCAACCAATTCAGCAGCTTCTTTCAAAGCAATGGCAGAATAAACTTTCAAGCCAGACTCGTCAATGATTTTAGCTCCTTCAGCAGCATTAGTTCCTTGCAG
>CAYUFZ010000089.1:3619-9808 GCA_964444025.1 uncultured Emticicia sp. | reverse complement strand
GTAAAACGAATATTCTATTTATATGATATTCCTGGGGGAGAGAGTAGAGGAGCACATGCCCATAAGGAATGTCATCAATTCCTAATCGCAGCTAGTGGAAGTTTTGATGTGCAACTTGATGATGGTATAAACAAAAAAACGATTACACTTAATCAACCCAATATGGGGCTTCATATCCCTCCTAATATTTGGGCATCAGAAGTTAATTTCTCGTCTGGTGCTATTTGTTTGGTTTTAGCATCACATAAATATAAAGAATCTGATTATATTCGAAATTATGATGAATTTCTTCAAACACGAAACAGCTGAAGTCTATACAGATAATATAGGAAGTGATACTTATATATGGCAATTTTCGGTAATATTGAATGGTGCTCAAATAGGAAAATCTTGCAATATTAATTGCCATACATTTATAGAAGGAGATGTTATTTTAGGTGATAATGTTACTGTTAAAAGTGGAGTCTATTTATGGAGCGGAATGAGAATTTTCGATAATGTATTTATTGGACCTAATGTCACCTTTGTAAATGATAAATATCCTAGATCAAAAGCCCATCAAGAAAAATATCTAGCATCAACCTTACAGGAAGGTTGCTCTTTGGGGGCAAATGCTACCATTCTAAACCAAATAACCATCGGGAGATATGCAATGGTAGGGGCAGGTGCCGTTGTGACAAAAAATGTACCTGATTTTGCTTTGGTGATAGGAAATCCCGCCAAAATTGTTGGTTGGGTTAATGATAAAGGTGAAAAATTAAGTAATGTCACAGATTCTTTATTTATTGATTCGCAGGGGAATCAATTTCGGCTAAAATCGAATATTTTGGAAAAAATTTAATAATATTAATTATGAATGTACCTTTTGTTTCATTTGAAACGATAAATAAGCAAATAAAAACCGAAATCATGGAGACATTTGAATCATTTTTTGATTCAAATTTTTATGTTTTAGGAGATAGAACTTCAACTTTTGAAAAAGAGTATGCTGCATTTAATCAAGTAAATCATTGTATTGGAGTGTCAAATGGGCTAGATGCATTGCATCTTTCGTTAAAATCATTAGGCATTGGTTCAGGAGACGAGGTTATTGTCCCTTCAAACACATTTATTGCGTCTGTATTGGCAATCTCTTTTGTTGGAGCAACTCCGGTGTTTGTAGAGCCTAGGTATGATACTTTTAATATAGATGTATCAAGAATAGAAGAAGCCATTAGTCCTCGTACCAAAGCCATAATGCCAGTTCATTTGTATGGTCAGTGTTGCGAAATGACAACAATCATGGAAATTGCCCAAAAATATAATTTATGGGTTATAGAAGATAATGCCCAAGCTCAAGGGGCATCATTTAACAATAGACTGACAGGCTCTTTTGGTGACATTAACGCAACAAGTTTTTATCCCGCTAAAAACTTAGGAGCATTGGGCGATGCGGGGGCTATTACGACGAATAATTTAGAATTATCAAATAAAGTAAAAATGTTGCGTAATTATGGTTCAGCTATAAAATACTACAACGAAGTGCCTGGTTTTAATAATCGAATCGATGAAGTACAAGCGGCCTTTTTAAGTGTTAAACTTCGTTTTTTGAATCAATGGAATGAAGAAAGAAGGCATATTGCTGGTGTTTACCATGATTCGCTGGTAGGTATTGAAGGGCTAGAATTGCCTTCAGTCGTCTCTGGAGCAACGAGTGTTTATCATCTATACGTTGTAAAAACAGACAGAAGAGACTCGTTGCAGCGTTATCTTGAAGCAAATGGGGTTATGACCACTATCCATTACCCTATCCCCCCACACTTACAAAAAGCCTATGCTCACTTAGATATCAGGAAAGGAAGCTTGCCAATTGCGGAAGATTTGGCAGAAAAAGTTCTAAGTTTACCATTGTTTATCGGTATGACTGATAAACAAATAAACTATGTAGTTGAAAAAATAAGAGAATTTTACCAAAATATATGAAATTAATAAAGGTTGGTTTTCTGAATGCCATCGCAGTATCGGTAAAAACAATGACTTTATTCATTATTAATAAAGTACTTGCTTTGTATGTAGGGCCTACGGGCTACGTAATGATCGGTCAGCTACAGAATGCCATACAAATGCTAATGGCATTTAGTGGGGGGGCTCTCAATAATGGTGTAGTACGATATACAGCAGAATTAAAAGAAGATGAAAATCGGCTATATATAATCTGGAGAACAGCCATTATGCTGGCTATTTATGGAGTATTGGTAGTTTCTATTTTTATCTTTTTCTTCAGTCAACAAATTTCTTCTTTTTTTTTAAAGGACGAAAGCTATACGTTTATTTTTACATTATTTTCACTGACGCTTTTCTTTTTTGTTTTAAATAATTTATTTTTATCAATTCTGAATGGTAAAAAAGAGATTAAACTATACATACTAATCAATATAATTGGTAGTGTAATTTCTTTGATTTTTACATCAGGATTGGCTTATCTTTGGGGGTTAAAAGGGGCTTTGATAGCTTTGGTTACCAATCAATCCATTCTTTTTTTTATCACATGGTTTCTGATTTACAACAAAAAATGGTTTAAGGTTCGGTTAATGATAGGTAAAATTGACCGAGATGCGGCAAAGAAATTAGGAAAATATGTATTGATGGCTCTAGTAACAAGTATTAGTATGCCATTGACTTTGATTTTAATCCGTAATGAGCTAACCAATTCTATGGGTAGCTTGTATGCTGGATATTGGGAGGCAATGTGGCGTGTTAGTTCTTCTTATTTATTATTGATAACCACGACTTTAAGTATATACTATCTACCTAAATTTTCAGAGCTTAAGTCTAGGTATGATATTAGAAGAGAAGTGCTGGCTGGGTATCAAACTATAGTACCTATTGTACTCTTACTTTCGATATCAATATATATATTTCGAGAGGTAATAACTATTTTGCTCTTTTCAGAAAAATTTTTACCGATGACATCTCTATATTTTTATCAGTTATTGGGAGATAATATAAAAATAATGAGTTGGCTTATTGCTTATATTTTAACGGCTAAAGGCTTGACCAAAACATATATTTTTTCTGAGATTTTTTTTTCCTTCTCTTTATACTTTCTTTTACTAATTTTGCTTAAAATTGGGTTTAAAACAGATGCAATTGGTTTAGCTTATGTAATAAACTATTTTAATTACTTATTTTTTATCTATTTTTCATTGAAACAAAATAATCTCATTTAAATCATTATTATGAATAGTAAATGGAACTTAATCAAATCTGAGCTTTCAGCTCCTATCCAATTTAATTTGCTATATGCCCCACATTTTGGGATGTTTGAGAATATCGCAGGTCTTGACTTGATTGATCAGATTATATTTATGTCGGAGATGGGGTTCAGAGCGATTGAAGATAATAAACTTTTGAAGAGAAATCTTGACGTTCAAAATAAAATAGGTAATGCTTTGGAAAAATATGAAATGAAGATGGGTGTATTTGTATTGGATTGTGGTGATAATTGGAAAGTTTCATTAACATCTGGTAAGGAGGAGTATAATCTCAATTTCTTAAAAGTATGTCGTGATTCAATTGAGGTGGCCAAAAGATGTAATGCAAAGTTTATAACAGTAGTTTTGGGCTATTTTGATAGATATTTACCTATAGGTATTCAAACAGCAAATGTAATTAATGTATTAAAGAAAGCTGTTGAGATTTTTGAGCCTCATGGAATAACGATAGTTTTAGAACCTCTAAGCGATAATCCCGAGTGTTTTCTAAGAACATCAGACCAAGCATATCAAATTTGTAAAGCTGTAGGTAGTGCCTATTGTAAGATTCTTTTTGATATTTGGCATTTACAGAAAAATGAAGGAAGATTGTTGTATCATCTTGATTTGTGCTGGGACGAGATAGGGTATTTTCAAGTAGCAGATGAGCCAGGGAGAACAGAGCCAACGACAGGTGAAATAAACTATAGGAATATTTTCAAATATATCTATGATAAATCATGTGAGGAAAAGAAAGAGTTTATTTTGGGTATGGAGCATAGGAGTTCAGTTGCTGATTTGGAGGGAGAAATAAAAATAATAAAAGCATATCAATGGTGTGATAAATTTAATCATGAACTTTTTTAATATAAGACTTATAAATGAAAGATAAACTAGTATCTGTGGTTATTATCACCTACTTTCAAAAATATGAGTTAGGAGAGGCAATACAATCTGTATTGAATCAAGATTATTCCAATATTGAAATCATCGTATCGGATGATTATTCAATAGATGGTAGTTTTGAATATAATCAAGAGAAGTTTAAACACTATCCTAATATTTTATTTGTACAAACCCCTCAAAATCTGGATATTACTGGTAATTGTAATCATGCTTTGCAGTTTGTTAATGGGGATTATGTGGTGTTTATGGGTGGTGATGATTTACTTTTACCTCAAAAGATAAGTTCACAAGTTAGTTTTATGGAGTCAAATCTAAATTGTGGTGTATCTTTTCATACAGTAGAAAGGGTTGAAATAAATACTCTAAAGCATATCAATTATATGGGACAATCCTATAATGGAGGGGCTGAGTTAATGCTAAAATATGGTACGATTAATCCAGCAGTGGGTTCAATGTATAGGAGAGAGGCAATCGGTAATCTGAAATTTGATGAGAGGGTAAGGGTAGCATCGGACTGGTTATTTACCACAGAGTGTCTGATAAATTCAGGGATGTCAATCAATTATATGGAGGGGTGTTTTGCCAAGTATAGAATAGGTGAAGAAAATGCTTCATCGAAACGGTATCGAAAAGGAAATACAGATCATCTAATTTCTCGTTTAATTATTGCAGAAAAATATCCTATGTATGAATCTTTGGTTCCTTATTCATTTCGACAGTATGTATTTAGGATGAGAAGGGGTTATGATTATGGATTTATTAATAAGTGGTTTAAAATTGATTTATTGTACATCAAAACAAAAGTAGCATGGTTTTACAATTACGTTTTCAAGCAATCAAAAATCTAAAGCTATATAGCAAACTGATATACTTACAGAAAGTTTGTATCCTATTTATGTTGTTTTTTGATGTCAGTTTTGTTCAGATATCAGGAATTACCACGAGTCGTTTTGCTTTCATTTACCTAGTACTTTATGCTTTCTTTAATAAAATACATTTAAACAAAAAATTATTCCTTATTCTTTTAGGTTTATTGGCACTTACATCGATTGCTGTCGTCCAAGCCCAATTTTCAGAAGATTATACACAGGTGTCCCGATTATTTTTCTTTACTATTTATTCATTGGTTTGTGCCTATATTCTTAGTTATTGGCTCACAAACCTCAAAGAGTTTTTAGGTATATCATTTATTTGTGTACTTGTGCAGGCTACTATTCTGATAGTATCCTTTTTTAACCCAACTGTCAAGTCATTCTTAGCGTCTTTTGTGGTGTATGGTGGGAATTTTACTATCGAAGAAATGTATCGAGCGTTTGGCTTGACATCAACCACAGGTTCTGCTTTATCTATTATTCAGGCTTTGGGAGTAATAAGTGGTTTAATGTATCTGTTTTTTTTTGAAAATAATCTTTTACAAAAGGCAGTTTTATCAATTGGGGTCTTGCTTATACTCATAAGTACTGCTTTAGTAGGAAGAACAGGGCTTTTGATAGGCTTAGGAGCCATACTGATTTCTATTTTTAAAAGTTCTTTACGTTTTCGGTCTGCTTTATTAATCTTTTTGTTAGTTCTTATCAATCTTGAATTAGTTTGGGTAGAAAATATATTTTCGAGTTTAGATAATTTTAGTTTTGAGTATTTTTCTGGTTGGCTTTCTGATAGTTTTAATGTTAATGATAATAAGACATTGGCAGCTTTGAATGATATGAATGTTCCAGAACTTAATTTATCTACTTTATTGGGTACAGGTAAAATAATAGGATTAAATGGTGAAAATGCCTCAGGCAATGATTCGGGATACATACAAACCTATTATTCTTTGGGATTGATTGGAGCTATTATATTTTATTTATCCATACTGATTTATTTGTTAGGCATATTAGCTAAATTCAAAAATCAAAAAGATAAAATTGTTGCTTTATTACTATTGATATTGGTTTATTTAATCGAAAACAAAGAACCGTTTATGTTTAAGTACACCGCAGTTTTTTATGTTCACTTACTTTTTTTATTATTTAAATCGTCGAAAAAATAAATAAACGGTCTTATG
>CAYUFZ010000089.1:794-3609 GCA_964444025.1 uncultured Emticicia sp. | reverse complement strand
TTATGTGTGGAATATTTGGAACAACCAAGAAATATGATGAGTCATTACTGAACTCAAAGCTTGAAGTGATGAAATTTAGAGGTCCTGATTTTTCTCAGCATAAAATAATTGATGGAGGGGTTTGTACTTTTGGACATAATCGACTGGCAATTATAGATTTAGATAGTCGTTCGAATCAGCCATTCGAGTATCAAAATTATACGATAGTATTTAATGGAGAAATTTATAATTTTCTTGAACTCAAACAAAAGCTACATGCCAGGGGATATGTCTTTAATACTTTATCAGATACAGAAGTAATTTGTGCTGCTTATGCTGAATATGGGCAGAATTGTTTGAAATACTTAAATGGGATGTTTGCTTTCGTTATTTATGATCGCTCAAAACAAGAACTGTTCGGTGCCAGAGATAGATTGGGGAAAAAGCCTTTTTACTATTTATATCAAAATGGACACTTTGAGTTTGCTTCTCAACTAAACTCTATAAAATTAGGAAATGATGCGAATTTGACGATTAATCATGAGTCAATTTCGTCTTTTTTAGCATGGAAATATATCCCTGACCCCCAATCTATTTATAGAGAAGTCAGTAAGTTGGAACCAGGACATTTTTTTATTTTTTCCTTACATTCCAGAGCATTATCAATAAAAAAGTATTGGGATTTTGATTTAGATACTACAATTATTAAAAATAAAACAACTTATGAAGAGGAGAAATATCAACTGCATGAACTAATTAAAGATTCAGTAGCGAAAAGGATGATTTCAGATGTTCCACTTGGTGTTTTCCTCTCAGGAGGTATTGATTCGTCTTTGGTAGCAGCAGTGGCAAGCAAACAAAGTAATCAAAAAATAAGTACCTTTTCAATAGGTTTTGAAGAAGATGCCTATGATGAGTCGCAATATGCCCAAAAAGTAGCTTCCCATCTCGAGACAAACCATCATACTTTTATGTGTACATTTAAGGATTGTTTGTCATTATTAGAGAATTATAATCATTATTACGATGAACCATTTTCAGATAGTTCTGCCATTCCGTCTATGCTGCTGTCTTCTCATACAAAAAGACATGTTACAGTCGCATTGTCTGGTGATGGAGGTGATGAGATGTTTCAAGGATATAAAAGATATGATTGGATTAATAAAGCGTCTTTTGCCTTCTATTTCCCTGAAAAGATTCGGAAATTAATGGGACAATTGCTGCAAATAATGCCTATCAATAAGAAGAAACAACTGAGGCAATTGTTAGAATGTAAAGATATTTATACCGTTTATAAATACTTGATGACGAACTTTAGTATTCATGATGTTTTGTTTAATGCTGATAAAATAATGAATACTTCATTTGACTCTATTTTTGAAAGCAATGTTGATTTATTAAATAAAGTCAGTTATTTTGATTTAAAGACCTATTTGAACGGAGATATTAATACAAAGGTTGATAGGGCTTCGATGGCTTTTTCTTTGGAGGTAAGAGGTCCCTTAATGGATTATCGAATAGCAGAGAAAGCTTTTTCTATGAAGTCTGATTACAAATTTGGGAAAGGAGAACAAAAAAGAATTTTAAAGGAAATTCTCTATGAATATGTACCAAAAAACTATTTTGAGCGTCCTAAGTCTGGTTTTGCTATTCCTCTTAAATCATGGCTTCGAAATGAATTGAAGGAGATGGTTGTAGATTATATAAACAACGACGCTTTGAAAGTAATAGAAGGATTGAATACTACTATGTGTATCTCTTTGAGGGATAGTCATTTGAAGAGAGAGAAGGATAATTCTGCAATTCTTTGGTCGTTAATAGTTCTAAGTAAGTTTATCAATGAAAATTAAAGTCACATTAATCATTTACTCTTTAGCAAAAGGAGGAGCGGAACGCATATTTTCTACCATAGCTAATAATTTAGACTCTACAAAGTTTGATGTTACAGTTGTTACTTTTCACACTGTTAAAAACTCCTACACTATCAATAATAGTCAAGTGAGAATGATAAGTTTCAATGAACAAAGATCATTGAGGGCAATCCCAAAACTATTCAAATTCTTGTTACTTTATGATTCAGACTATATTCTGACTACTATTGCTCAAGTGAATGTATTGGTAGGGCTAATGATACCATTGATTAAATGGTTGAGATTTGGAAAAAAAACAAAATATTTTCTGAGAGAATCTGCCATTCCAAGTATCAATAATCAATATTCAAAATATCCTGCTTGGCTTTTGAAGCTAATGATACAATTTTCATATCGAAACTTTGATAAAATAATAGCTCAAGGTGAAAATATGAAGTCTGATTTGGAACATGAAATGGGATTGAAAAAAATAGATATACAAGTGATAAATAATCCTGTACAAGTATTCAATGTATCGGCAAATAAAAATAAGATAAACAATCAAGTTTCATTCATCACTGTTGGTAATTTAAGGAAAGAAAAGGGATATGAAAGATTATTAAAAGCTATTTCTTACTTAGGTGATTTGAATTTTATTTATAAAATTATTGGTGATGGTCCCGAAATGAATCATGTAAAACAAATGGCTAATCAATTGGGCTTAAGCAGCAAAATATTGTTTTTGGGCAGTAGCAATCAGGTCGGTGAAGAATTAGTAAAGGCAGATTTATTTTTACAAGGGTCATTCTATGAGGGTTTCCCTAATGCGTTAATTGAAGCAAATAGTTTAGGATTGCCAGTTATAGCTTTTGATGTTCCTGGCGGAACGTCAGAAATAATTAGAAATTATCAAAACGGAATCTTGGTAGAAGATGGCAATATTGAACTTTATGCCAAGAAATTTGCACAAATTTGCCAAATTATAA
>CAYUFZ010000089.1:0-784 GCA_964444025.1 uncultured Emticicia sp. | reverse complement strand
TTATGCTGAAGCAATCAAAGAAGCATTGAGTTATACTTTTGATTCTAATCAAATTATTTTAGATACTAAAAAGAGATTTGGTATTGCAACAATAATGAAACAGTACGAGGGACTTTTTCATTATTAATAATCTAATAATATGGACTTATATTTCATTGTAAATGTAGATTGGTTTTTTATATCTCATCGTTTGCCAATAGCATTGGCTGCCCAACAAAAGGGTTATCGAGTTACAGTCATAGCTCACGACACTGGAAAAAGTGAAGATATAAAAAAGTATGGTTTGAACTTTATAAATTTACCTATATATAGAGGTAAAACATCATTAATCAATGAAATAAAGACTTTATTCTTTTTGTGGAGATTCTTTCGAAATACCAATTACGGAATTGTACACCAAGTTGGACTAAAAATTATTTTATTGGGCAACATTGCCTATCATTTGTCAGGCTCAAGTATTAAGCTTGTGAATGCTCTCAGTGGAGCAGGTACAATGTTTACGGAAAATAAAAAACCTCCTTTTTTCTTCAAAGTGTTACTACAATTGTTCCGCTGGTCAAGCAAAAGGAGTAGTTTTTATATTTTTCAAAATAAAGATGATTTACAGTTATTTCGCTCCATCACTGACAAGGTGACTCACTATAAAATAATCAAAGGCTCGGGAGTGGATTTGGCTAATTTTCGATATTCTCCCCATATTGGTTCTTCTCCTAAAATTGTGCTATTTATTGGTCGTTTGTTAAGAGAGAAAGGTATTGTAGAATTAATAGAAGCTGCAAAATTA
>CAYUFZ010000088.1:574-10106 GCA_964444025.1 uncultured Emticicia sp. | reverse complement strand
GTAGAAATGTCGATCAGCCTAGAAATTTAGCTAAATCCGTTACGGTAGAATAAACAAAAAGGGGCAGAAAATGCCCCTTTTTTAGTATTTATTTCTTCAACAAATGCGGAAATTGTGCTTTCATTTTTTCTATTCTAGGAATAGATACTTGCTGCACATAGGGATTCTCAGGATGGTTTTGTTCATAATCTTGGTGGTATCCCTCTGCTTTCCAAAATTTCACAAACGGAACAATCTCCACTGCAATAGGCTTTTTATATTTACCAGACAGCCCTAACTCTTTTTTGTACGATTCTGCCGACTCTTTTTCACTTTCATTGGTATAAAAAATGATTGAACGATAAGAGTCACCATGGTCAGGTCCTTGACCTTTTACTTGTGTTGGGTCTTGCGAAGCAAAATAAACTTCTAGCAAAGTTTTATAGGATATTATTTGTGGGTCATACCACACTTCGACCGACTCTGCATGCCCAGTAGTTTCTGTGTTCACCTCCTCATAAGTAGGATTTTCGGTATGCCCACCCGAATAGCCCGAAACGGCTTCCTTGACCCCTCTTAGACTTTCAAAAATTGCTTCCTCACACCAAAAACAACCCGCAGCAAAATAGGCTTTTTCCAACTTTCCATACACGGTTTTATCCGAATTTTTGTGCTTTTTTTGCCCATTTGACTCACAAGAGCTAGCAAAAATCAATAAAAACACCCCAATAACTAATTTCAGTCTATTCATTTTTATTATCCATTAATCAATTTCCAATACTTTAAACTCTGTTCTACGGTTTACTTGATGTTCTTCTTCGGTCTTCGCTTTTTCGATGATAAGCTCTGTTTCGCCATAGCCTTTGGCCGTTAATCGCTCTTTAGAAATTCCTTTTGAAACAATATAGTTAATGGCAGATTCCGCACGTTTTTGCGAAAGTCTGAGATTATAAATATCGCTGGCACGAGAATCTGTATGCGAACCGAGTTCAATCTT
Source organism: uncultured Emticicia sp. (assembly GCA_964444025.1). GTDB lineage: Bacteria > Bacteroidota > Bacteroidia > Cytophagales > Spirosomataceae > Emticicia. Next base: position 9,130 of record CAYUFZ010000088.1, on the reverse strand, counting down.
AATTGTAGGATTATCCACTAATATTTGAACCAATTTATTCAATTCCAAAGCAGCATCTGGTCGAATATCCCATTTATCCAAATCATAGTAAATATTATCAATTCTAAAAGTCCTCCCAATATACACTTGGTCAAGCATGATATTGGTATAAAAAGTGGTATCTGTAACTGCTTTTTTGAGCAATGATTGGGGTATCTCTCGCCCAAGCATAGAAAACTCTTCACGTTTCGAGAGATACTCCTTTTTTTCTGCCAAGATAACATACTGCCCATCAACTTTTAGAGCAATCGGACCGAACTTCCCATCTCTTTTTGTCGCCATCTCCTGAATCAACTCATCATTTTCCGAATTGAATATCCTGACAAGCACCGAGTCCAAATCATTTCTTTCCCCTTGGCTATTTTTTGCCCAAATATTTCCAGCTAAATAATAATTTACTTTTTTAAGATTACGTTCATCTTCAGGTGTTTGAGTCGCCCCATTAGGATTTTTATTGGGGTTTTCTTGAATAGCCAACTCAGGTTTTTCTGGCATTTCAAAGAAATAGATATCATCATCTCCTACCCCACCCGAACGATTCGATGAAAAGAACATATTGCCTTTTTTATCAAAAACCAATCCAAAATCGTCCATATTTGAATTGAATGGTAAACCCATGTTTTCGACTTTGATTTTTCCTGATGAACGAACCGCCATAAATACGTCCAATTTTCCTAAACCAGGATGCCCATCAGAAGCAAAATATAACTTTCCATCCTCTGCTACATAAGGAAACATTTCATCTCCTGCCGTATTGATTTCTTTCCCCATATTTGTCGGCGTCCCAAATCTACCAGAAGCATCCATATTGACCCTATATAAATCCATACCTCCAAAGCCACCGAGTCTGTTAGAAGCAAAATATATCGTTTTACCATCTCTCGAAAACGCCGGACTGCCATCCCAGCTTGCCGAATCTGAGGCGGACACATATTTGGGTTCTGCCCAACCACTTCCCTCAACATACCTTGAAATATATAAATCCATATCAGGAGATAAATCCTTTCTTTTTCCGGTATTTCCACGGGCGTAAATCATTGTCTTTCCATCAGGCGAGAAAGTGGGGGTTCCCTCATTTCTCTCTTCATCGAATATATTTTCGCTAAATTTTTCTATTTTAGGGGCTTCTTTTTCAAGATTTTCCAATTTTATCTTATACAACCCAACATAGGGCAATCCGTTGGAATATATTTTAGACTTACGAGAAGCCGTAAAAATCAACTCATCATTCCAAATCATCGGCGAAAATTCTGAACCCTTGGTATTAAGTTTTGATAAATTAACAAACGAAAGTTCCTGTTTTTTTTGTTGAACCTCCCGAATTGTTTTTAGTGTATTTATTTCTCTGAAAGCCTTTTCATTCAAAGATTTATTGGTCGATTTCTCTTCTACAAATAATAATAACTCTTGCAAAGCCAAATCATATTTACCAACCGATTTGAGGGCAAACGCATAATGAAAATGAGCCTCTGGATTTGATAACTTATTTTCAAACGCCTTTTCGTAATAAGGAACAGATTCCTGCCAACGATTTGACAAACGATAAGCCTCCGCAATTTTATGATAAAGATTGGCTTTTTCGTTTTCGGCAATAGAATTTACTTTAGACAAATCTTTGATTGCCCATTCGTATTGCCCTTTTTCAAAATTAGACAAGCCTTTTTTGTATAGCTGAACTTGCCCGAAAGACAATGAAGCCAATAGAATCAAGAAGCCTGTTAAAATATTATTTTTTATTTTTAATTGATAAAAAATCCGAATTACGAGATTAAGGTTTATTTTTGTCAAAATTATCCTAACTTTCAGTAAGATAACAAATATTATCCGAATTTAAGGGATTCACCCAATATCTCAAACGTTTTTCTCGTAGAATTGTTGTATTTTTTCCAATTCCAATCATGGCTTACTTCGTTTCAGATATCATTATTTACCCTATTAAATCTCTTCCTGGTATTCACTTGACTCAAACGCAAGTAGAAAGACGGGGGCTTGCTCTGGATAGAAGATGGGTGCTGACAGATGCCTCTTTTGGCTTTATTTCACAAAGAAAATTCCCTCAACTGGCATTATTAAATATCGAAATGAGCGACAATGCCCTTTTGATTTCTAAAAAACAAAACCCAAAATCTGTCTTGACAATTCCCTTTCAACCCGAAACAAACGATGGTAAAACGATTAGCGTTTGGGATGACCAAGTAGATGGCATAAGAGTAAGCGATAAAGCAGACGAATGGTTTTCGGAATTTCTTGGATTTTCTTGTCATTTATTCTTTCAACCAGACTCAAGTATAAGATACATTGACCCCAAATACTCCCTTACAGGACAAGAACATACTGGGTTTGCGGATGGATATCCAATTTTAATTATCGGAGAAGAAAGCCTCCGTTTGCTCAATCAAAAACTAGATTATCCACCAATCACAATGAATCGTTTTCGTCCAAATATCGTATTCAGGGGCGGGAATCCCCATGACGAAGATGGATGGAAATTATTTTCGATAAATGATAGCAAAATGGCTGCCGTCAAACCTTGTGCCAGATGTACCATGGTGAATGTGAATCCCCTCGATGCCGAATCTGGAAAAGAACCCCTGCAAACATTAAGTCTGTACAGAAAATCAAACAACAAAGTTTTGTTTGGCAATAATGTTGTTGTGTTAGAGACAGGCACGATTCGATTAGGAGATAAAATCAATTTTAGCCTATGACTTTCGCCGATTTATTCAAAAGATTCAATCTATTAAGTTTGGATGTAGCCTTAGGGGCCATGATTTCCTCATGGATGTTTTGGCAATTACCTTTCGACAAAAGAGAAATAAATTATTTAGCAATCGGGATTTTGGGAATTGCCACGTGGCTATATTACATTATCGACAGATTAGTTGATAATATTCATTTAGAAATAAAAGATGAGCGTCATCAATTTCATGAAACCCATCAATATAATTTACAAATTCTTGTAATAGTCTTATTTTTACTGAGCCTCTTTCTTGCCATTTTTCTTCCCAAACAGATTCTAAATATCGGATTTATACAAAGTACCCTTCTTTTAAGTTACTTTTGGTTTATTCACAAATTCAAAGAAAACCAAAGAATACAGCAATTAAAAGAAATCATTACAGCAATATTATATACTTTTTGTGTGATTGGCGGCCCCTATTCGCTTCGACAAAACATATATCAAGAAGATTATATTGTAGCAGGTAATTTCTTCTTGCTGGTGCATCAAAGCATGTTGATGTTTTCGGCATTTGAATGGCAAAAAAATCAAAAAAGTGACAACCTATACCGATTATTAGGCAAAAAATTTAGCAATATTGACATATACGGAATTTTCCTCTTGCAAGCAATCATTATGTACTTGTATCGAGAAACAGACATATTCAAAATACTAAGCATACAAGCCCTCATGGCACTCTCCACCATGTTGATTTACCATTTCTCCAAAAACGATTTCATCCAAGAGAAATACAGAAACTTCGGAGAATTGGTATTTTTCTTGCCTTTGTTGGTAAAAATAATTACTTTTTTTTAGTATTCTTTGTTTTTTTTGTGTCTCCAACTTCTTTTTCTTTCATAATTCTTAAACCCCTACGATAGGTATAAAAGAAAAATCCGGCAATAGAAAACATTAAAAAAAAGTAACAATCTTTCAAAGCAACCCCTTTATAAAGAGCCTGATCCACAAACATTATTAATAAAGCAAAGCTTGAAAAAAGCAAGATTGATTCGACTAATTTCATGATTTTTGACTATTGATTAAATTTTTTATTCTACAATACCGATGATTTCAAATTTTTCAAAAACTTTTTCACTATGTGGAGCATCTGCAAGCTCAGCAGTCAAATCTTGACCAGCCCAATGCTCGTAATGTTTGCCATTTCTCCACAACCTCGACTTACCAACGTCGTATATTTTGCCATTAAAAACGACCCAGATTTCTTCTTTATCCTGACCATTCCGAAGAGCCACTTGTTTTAAGGAATATTTTTTCATGATTAACAATAAAATCAACACAAAACTACAACAGATTTATGGGATAACGAACGATTTAAAGCTGAATTAAATTTTTTTCAAAAATCAACATAAATACAGATTTATTAGTATATTCGTATTTATTTATTTGTTAAAACCAAAATATGCGTAAAACCCTATATATTATCCGCCATGCCAGTGCAGAAGATGCTGGAAACTCTTCTATGTTTAGAGATTTTGATCGAGAACTTACCTCGATAGGTATCATAGAAGCTGCACGTATGGGTAAATATTTAGACCAAAAAGGTATCAAATTTGACCATGTCATTAGCAGCTCTGCCGAACGTGCCAAAGCTACTGCTAAAATCTTCTGTGAACAGCTTGGCTTTGAGGTAGATGAAATTCAATTAGATGAAAAATTATATGGTGGCGGAGCTAGAAGCTATTTGGCTGCTCTGAATGCCTTAGAAGTGCCTTGCCAACAATTGGCACTAGTTGGTCATAATCCAGATATCTCTTTCTTGGCAGAATATCTTACCAGAGCCGATATGGGTATTGGCAACGGCATGGACAAAGCGGGCGTAATTATTCTTGAATTCGAAAACCTTAAGTGGAGTGAAATATCGAGCAAAGATGGCAAATTTATTGCTTATCACTCGCCCGTATCGATTGCAAACGAATAAATTAAATTATATGTCGGACTACCCCTCTAACAACGGAAACAGAAAATTATTCAGAATCATTTTCTTTATTTTCCTAGCAGTTGTGCTGTATTTTTTATACGATTTATCGAGACATACCACAGCACCTTGGAACAAGAAGAAACAATTGGAAAGAGCATTTTAATGGAGACTCGGGGAAAAAATCCCCGAGTTTTTTATTCACTTAAATAAGCTGATAATTTTTCTTGAATATCCAAAGCGACATTTTCCACATCTTCAACCAAAGCCATTGAAAGCTCTTTGTCTTCTATTGACGAATGTTCATGTTTGAGAGATTTTATATCCGACAACAAAGGAACGATTGTTCGCCTTCGTCTTTCTTGGATAATTAATTTGGCTACTTTATCCATCGATTTTTCCGCAATAAAATAATCTTTTCTATCACCCGGAATTACTTGTCGATAGACCAAGCCCCACTCCATGAGGCTGTGGATGTTCATGTTGACATTTCCTCTGGAAATTTGCAAATCACGCATGATATCATCCGAATTGAGTGGTTTTTCGGCAGTCAATAGTAAGGCATGAATCTGAGCCATTGTTCGATTTAACCCCCATTGATTAGCAAAAGATACCCAAATTTGTACGAATTTGGCTTTGTAACTCATTTATTTCTTAGTTTTCGGCTTTTTGGAAATTACGGCAATTTTCATTTAATGACAAAATTACGTATATTTTATAAATTTATCCTAAAATTCGTTAAAGATTTTTTACAAATATTTAATATCCAATTATTTAAATACATTTTGAAACTATAATCGTGTGATTTAAAAAAACATTTACAAATTTTTATTTATTTCGTATTTTCAAACAGACTACAACAAACTATGTTCTCAGCTCAAATCTATATAGAACGCCGACATGCACTCAAAAAGTTAATAGGCAAAGGCAGCATTCTGATTCTCGGAAACAATGAATCTCCGATGAACTATACCGATAATACTTATCGATACCGTCAAGACAGTAATTTTCTGTATTTTTTCGGCATCAGTCACCCTGGCTTAGCCGCTTTGATTGATATTGATTCTGGAGAAGAAACTATTTTCGGAAATGAATTTTCAATGGATGATATTATATGGGTAGGCCCGCAAGCCACTATCGCCGAAAAAGCGAGAATGGTGGGAGTCTATCGTACCGAGCCATTTGAGAAGCTTGCTAGTGTTTTACAATCGAAATCGCTTGTTCATTACACACCTCCCTACCGACACGACAACTTGATTCTCTTAGGCGAATTACTAAATAAATCTATCGGAAAAATAAAAACGGAGGTATCGGAAACTTTGACAAAAGCCATTGTATCACTTCGGGAGATTAAATCATCTGAGGAAATTACACAGATGGAAGATGCCGTAAATATCACCAGAGAAATGCACTTACAAGCCATTTCTGCCACTCGGGCTGGTCAAAAAGAATATGAAATTGTAGCAAAGATTCATGCCAAAGCCATAGAATTTGGTGGGGATTTGGCTTATCCGATTATTTTTTCAGTCAATGGCCAAACCCTGCATAATCATTATCATGGAAATACCATGACAGACGGTCGCTTGGTCATTAATGATTCAGGAGCAGAAAATAGTGCATTTTATGCTGGAGATATTACCCGTACCTTTCCTGTATCCAAGCGTTTCAGCGAAAAGCAAAAAGAAATATACAGCATCGTATTGGAAATGGAAAATCAGGCCATTGCAGCCATAAAACCTGGCATTTTATACAAAGACATTCATTTGCAAGCAAATAAAATATTATTAAATGGAATGAAGAGTCTGGGTTTTTTAAAAGGAGACACCGAAGAAATGCTTCATTTGGGTGTACAAGGATTATTTATGCCTCATGGTTTGGGTCATGCCATAGGCTTAGATGTTCATGACATGGAAGATTTAGGAGAAAACTTTGTAGGATATACCCCTAATTTGGAAAGAAGTACACAATTGGGGCTAAAATCGCTTCGAATGGCAAAAGAGCTAAAAGAAGGATTTGTCATTACGGTTGAACCAGGAATCTATTTTATTCCAGAATTGATTGACAAATGGAAAAATGAAGGCAAATTTGCTGAATTTATCAATTATTCTTTATTAGAAACTTATAAAGATTTTGGTGGCATTCGAATCGAGGATAATTGTGCTGTTACCAAAGATGGTAGCAAAATATTAGGAAAACATATTCCCAAAGCAATCAATGCCATTGAAGATTTGAGAAATAACTTCTAATCTGCTATTTTTAGAAGTATTCCGCTCGACACAGAAAGGTTTCCAATACTTTTCTGTGTTTTTTGTTGTATAAATATCAAAAAATGCAAAAATAAGTCTGATAAAAGTCCACCTAAAATTCTTATTTTTGTAAATATTTCAGCAAACATATTTAGAATGAAAAAATATTTATTTATTTATGCCTTTTTGGGTATAAAAACTCTAATTCTTGCCCAATCTCCAATCGTAGATAATCAAGCTTATTCTGTAAAATTTTTGGAGGAAAAAATAAAAATTGATGGTGTTTTAGATGAAAATATTTGGCAAAAAATAGATGCTTTACCTGATTTTTGGGAGTTTTTTCCGAAAGATTCTATTAAAGCAAAATCTCAAACATCTATTAAGCTAGCCTACGATGATAAATATGTTTATATCGCTGCAAAAATGATTTCTAAAGGCAATCATTACATTACTCCGTCTTTCAGACGGGATTTCCGTGCCGGTGGAAATGATAATATAAGCTTTCTATTTGATACCTTCAACGACAAAACCAATAGCTTTCTATTCGGAATAAACCCTTTTGGGGTCATGCGGGAGGCTTTACTTTACAATGGTGGCACTGCCAACGAATATCTTAATGTCTATTGGGATAATAAATGGCTGGGAGATTCTAAAATTTCAGACGGATTTTGGTCTTGTGAAATTGCCGTACCATTAAGTACCCTTCGATTCAAAGAAGGAAGTTCTCGCTGGCATTTCAAGGCTTATCGCTTCGATACACAATCCAACGAACAATCAACGCTCGTGAGGATTCCTCAGAATCAAATCATCATGAACTTGGGATATTCCATGCCCATTACTTTTGAAAAGCCTCTTAAAAAATCTGGTGCTAATGTCTCATTGATTCCTTATACTTCAGCTGGTATTACCAAGGACTTTGAGAGGATTAATCCTGATGCTGGAAATAAAATTAACTTTGGAGGCGATGCCAAAATTGGACTAACGGCAGGTCTAAACTTAGACCTTACTTTTAACCCTGATTTTTCAAATGTAGAGGCAGATAGACAAGTCATTAATCTGACACGTTTTGATGTTAATTTCCCTGAACAAAGGCAGTTTTTTCTCGAAAACTCTGATTTATTCACTGGTTTTGGTAGTTATAATACCAATCCTTTTGTGCCTCCTTCTGGAACTTTGGGTACTGGTGCAGCAGGAAATCAACTGGTAAGTCCATTTTTCTCTCGACAAATTGGTATCAGTTTGGATACCTCCACAAATTTGAACGTGCAAAACAGAATTTTATATGGGGCGAGGGTAAGTGGCAAAATTGATGACAATTGGCGGGTGGGTCTATTGAATACCCAAACGGCCGCCAATGATTATAAGCATACCAGTAGCATGAATTATACCGTTGCTGCCATTCAAAGGCGGGTATTCAGTCGCTCCAATATTGCTTTTATTTTTGTCAATAAACAAGTTTTAGGAAATGAACTTTATGGACAAAATGCTTATAACCGGGTGGCTGGTTTGGAATATAACTTGGCAAGTAAAGACAATCGTTGGACAGGGAAATTATTTTATCATCAGGTCTTTAGCCCAAGCATTAAACAAGATAAATTTGCACATGGCTTGATGCT
>CAYUFZ010000088.1:220-564 GCA_964444025.1 uncultured Emticicia sp. | reverse complement strand
TTACAGCATAAGAAAAATGATTGTCAAGTGGTCACATGATTGGGTCGGCTCGGGATTCGATGCTGAAGTAGGTTTTGTTCCCCGAAAAAACTTCTTCCACATCAATCCTACCATTGGTTTTAATCACTTCCTAAGTTCTTCTATTCTCAACCGTGTCAGCTATGGATTTGCTTATGACCAATTCAATCAGCCTGGACTCGGATTGACTGACCGCCAAGCAGGACCATTTTTATTGTTGGGTTTTCAGAATACCTCCAACGTTTTGCTGATGTTTAATCAAAATTATACTTATTTATTCAATGATTTTGATGAGATATACTGCACTTTTAGTGTTGATATGAGTT
>CAYUFZ010000088.1:0-210 GCA_964444025.1 uncultured Emticicia sp. | reverse complement strand
TTGATGCTTTGAGAAGCAACAAACGTTTTCCATCCCTAAAAAAGGGTTCGAGCTACCATTATTTCAATGTATCTGCAAATTATGTATCAGATATGAGAAAAAAAATCTCTATCTCATTTCAGCCAATGGCTGGTCAATATTTTGATGGAAATATCTTGAGCTTGGTCGGAAATGCCGCTTACCGTTTTCAGCCTTACGGATTTCTGTCTA
>CAYUFZ010000087.1:0-10227 GCA_964444025.1 uncultured Emticicia sp. | reverse complement strand
CAAGTTTTGCAGGAGAAAATGTCAATAATTATTTTGAATGGCGAATAAATATTCACTCAAAAGCCCGTGGATTATTAATGCTATTCTTATTTTCAGATGTGACAGAGCAAGATGCACCTACCGTTATCAAAGTAGGTTCACATTTTGAGGTTGCAAAAATTTTAGAACCTGAAGGCGAAAAAGGTCTTTCTTTTATGGAATTGGCTCAACGTATAAATACAATCTCTGCAAAAAAACAAATCGTTGCAACAGGTAAGGCAGGAACGGTTTATTTGTGTCATCCTTTTATTGTTCATGCGGCACAAAACCATTACGGCACAAAACCAAAATTTATGGCACAGCCACCCTTGTTGACAAAGAATGATTTTAATATTAATAAAACAGATATTTTGCTTTGTCCTGTTGAGAAAGCAATACTAACAGGACTTACAATGTAAATGCTCTATCGGTAAAGGTATAAAATTCAATCAGTTCATTTGCTTATATGGCACAACTTAATCGTAAAAATAGTTGTATTTTCGTCAGACTGTACCTCAATGTTCGCTTGGTGTAATTTTATTACTTGAGCCACAATCGCCAAACCAACTCCGTGACCTTTGACTGCTTGGGCGGTTTGATTGCTACGATAAAATGGATTGAATATAAAAGGAAGTTCTTCTTCGGGGATTCTATTCCCTGAATTACAGAAATGGATGATGATGTGTTCTAAATTTGCCAAAAAATGCACAGAAACTGTATGGTTTGGAGAAAATTTACAGGCATTGTCCATTAAATTCATAAATACAACCTTCAAAGACGCTTCATTTCCCAAGATAATTAAAGCCTCTTCATCTTCTGGAAATTCATCAAAATTTAGTTGAACTTTATATTCTTCATGCCATTTTTGGAGCTGTGTTTTAGCATCCCAAAGCAACTCATCAACCCTTATCGCAGAAAATTGCACAGATTCGTGGTCAATTACGGTATTTGCTAAGGTCAATAAAGTATTGGTCAATTGAATAATCGAGCGAGTATCTTCTTGTAAAGACCGCAAAGTATTCTCGTAAACAGCCGGACTTCTTTGTTGCAACAAAGAAACCTCTAATTGAGCATATATTTTGGTAAGTGGATTTTTCAATTCGTGAGAAACATTGGCAATAAACATTTTTTGCATCACAAAAGCCTGCTCGATTCTGTCCAAAAGATGATTAAAAGTTGATACCAATAAGCCAATTTCATCTGTTTTATTAGGGTGCGTAACTCTTTTTTCGACATTGGAAGGAAAAATATCATTTACCTGACGAATAATACCCGCCATAGGAGCAAGAGCTTTATCGGCAAAAAACCATCCCGAAAGCCCCAACAACAATACACCTATCCACCCCATCACAAATAAAATTTTACGTAAATCCTCCAATGCCTCTTTGGCGTTTCCATCAATTGCCCTCACGATAATCCAGTAGCTCAATTTCCCTTTTTTTAGTTTGATGGCAAAAGTTTGATGATAAGATGCTTCAAAGAATATTTCTTTATTTTGTTTTTGCAGGGTCGGTATCAAATCGGAAAATAGAGCGGAATATGGTTCTTGAGACTCAAACACTAATTTTTTATTAGCCTCGTCATACACGTAGATGCTTTCGTCGCTTAAGGTAGATTTTTCGGAAATATTGACCAATTTGAGAATAGTCTTATCGGACGTTTGTAAATCGAACAATAAAGTCGCTGTCGTAATCGCCTTGTCTTGAAGTCTGTTAAAAAAACGTTTTTCTAAATACAGCTTACTGAAAAAATAAACGCCAAAAGAAAATAAAATCAAGACGGTACTTACCAATCCTACAAACTGATAAGTCAATTTAGAGCGAATATTAATCATTTTCAGTAGAGTACTTTCATTACATATCCCATACCAATCTGCGTATGAAGCAGTTTGGGTTCAAAACCTTTATCTATTTTTTTACGAAGGAAATTCAAATATACTTCAATGACATTCGTGCCTGTATCGAAGGTTACATCCCAAATTTTTTCGGCAAGTTCGACCTTTGAAATCACTCGACCTTGGTGGCGAATAAAATACTCAAGCAATAAAAACTCTTTTGCTGTCAAAATGATTTCTTTGCCATTTCGGGTGACCGTTTTGGCATCTAAATTCATTTCCAAATCTGCAATTTTGAGCATATTGGCAGTCTGAATACTTCCGATATTTCGACGAGTTAGAGCCCTCACTCTTGCCATCAGCTCCTTAAATTCAAATGGTTTTGCCAAATAATCATCTGCTCCAGCATCTAATCCTATAATTTTATCATCTGTTGTGCCTAAGGCAGTCAGAAGTAAAATTGGAGTACGGATGCCCTTTGCACGTAATTGCCTGCATAATTCCAAACCATTCATGCCGGGCAAAATAATATCCGAAATCACCAAGGAATAGGCATGGCGTGTTGCCAACTGAAGCCCAATCAGACCATCGTAAGCGACATCCACTTCCCAATGTTGTTCTTCTAATCCTTGTTTAATAAACTGAAGTGTTTTGGCTTCATCCTCGATAAGTAAAATTTTCATGATTCGATATGGCTTTCGCCTCAAAATTAGATAAATTTTAAGTATTATCAAGAAGAAATAATATCATATTTATTTTATCTCGATAGGTATGAGCATGACTTTCCCCAAAATTCCAGACTCTAAAGGTTGCCAATTTTCGGTGGTAAAATACTGATTCTTACCCAAGTTTTGTTTCAAACGTGCCGACATATTGATGTTATAAAATTTCTGCCAAACGTACCCTTGTTTTTCTACGGCTATGACCCTATTCGCCATCGAATTTGAAACCGATACTTGTAAAATATTCTGTGATTTCAAAATATCATGTGGTATTCGCACTTGATAAGTAGGTCCGAGCAATGTTCCTAAAAACTTTCCGTTTATGCTGACTCTTGCACTTTCTGAGACTTTACCTAAATCCAACAAATAATCATTTTGCAAAGGAGTCTTCAGGCTAAATTGTAGTGTATAAGTCGCTGTTCCTGAAAAGTTTTTATACGATTCGTCTTTGAAATGTGTCCACGACACTAGTGAATCCAAAGTTAAATCTTTCGGTAAGTTCGGACCTCCAGACTCAAATTTTAGTTTCCAATTTCCTGTTAATTCCATCGGTGCTACCCTTGGATATACATAAGGATAATTGGTATCTTGTATAATAGTTGGGTATAATTCCAGCAAAAGAGACTCTCCGGCTTCCATTTGCATATATACCTCCCCTGTTTCAAATCGATATTTCGCCATGCCTTTCAGCTCTTTCATAGGATTGTACAATCCTACTGACTTGGCATTTAGGCTTAGTTTCACCCATCCTTCAAATGGCTTATCTAAAGGGTTTTTTATTAAATACAAATAACCTTTTTCATTCTTTTTTCTTAGAAATTGAAGCCCTTGTTCGGTCATTTGTTCTCGATAAATAGCTGCCTGAATCATCATTTCATCCAAATCCTCTCCAAGTAATATACAGCCATTCCCAAGCTTTGCCTGCTGAAATTTTCCTTCGGGAATAAAATTCAGCGACTTGATTAATTCTCTAAATTTAACTTGTCGAGCAGTAACATTGGTTAGACCCGGAATGTCTTGCGGAAGTTTATGATGAAAAATGATATTTGCTCCGCCTTTTGCTAATGCTAATATTTTTTCAAATGTTTCGAGCGGAATTTGTTCAATCTCGGGCAATAAAATAGTTTTATACGCCACTCCACCGGTTTGAACCAAAGAATTATCAACAAGCAAGTTCATGATTTGTTTGTCTGAAATAAAATCGAATCCATACCCTTTGTCTAATAATTTCTGACCCAACGCCTTGAAATCTGTTTCGTTAAATTCTGGTGTTACGCCATCGAAATGCTGCAAAAGCCCCTTAGAGGTATGCTCCGTCAGCCTATCCGTAATCGGAAAATAATACAAAATATCATTATTGGGTTTGGATTCTTGTAAAAACGATTGACAACGAGCGACATAAGCATTTAATGCCGAAAAATCTGTCCAAAAAGGATTATGCGGCGTAAAGTGCGTAGCTGCATAAAATAACCAACCCGGAAAAGCCTCATTTTGGGGAGAATAATTTGTGCCATGATAAAAAATATGGTTGACTCCTCCCAACAAAAACAAATCTACTGCTTTTTTTACATCTGATAATTTCGACAAAAAATGTTCATTTTCCCATGTAGCAGACTCCGAAGAAGTTAATTTTTTGCCCATCACATTCGACGCAGAAGAAGCAAATTTGATTCTCAACAAATCTGTCCCTTCAATTTCAGGAATATCTACAATTCCATATAAATCTAAAGTATTTGCGGGCGAGCCATGAGCTTGGTTTCTGACAATTTTACCTTTCGCATGAGCCCAATTTGCCCATTCAGAGGTATATTTTTCCAGAATCAAATCTCCAATCGTGGTTCTGTAATCATACAATACTCTTTTGTTCAAGTCATTAGACGTAGTAGAGAATAAATTTGGCAAATAATTTTTCAAATCATATCCTCTCCTATTTTTAAATTCTTCAAAGAAATTTTCAGTCCAATCGGATTGCCCTCTAGCATCATCAACCTCATAAGAATCATTGAAAAAAGCCCTCATTTGCTTCAAATCTTCTTGGGTTAATGCGTTATCAAATGCTTTTAGATAATTTCGAATAGCTTTTTCCGAAAAATGGTCAATGACATCTCCTTCGCCCCCCGGTCCAGCTCTTTCAACCATCTTTCCGTGCCAACCCTGAAATATAGCCAATAGTGTCCACTCTCCTTCCGGAGCAATCCAATCAAGTGTCCCATCCGATTTTAGATAAGAAAATAGGTCGATTTTCTCATCTTTATTAGAATATGCCATCAAAGCTTGTAAAGGAAGTGGCTTTTCAAAACGTATTTGATCAATGGCTAATTCTTGTAGATTTTTATTTTCAGAAATTGGAAATTTAATCGCCTCGATGGCTGTATTTTTGGGTAAAACATATCTTAACAAGGGTTTTTGTACATAAAAAACCTTTTCTTGAAGCTTTTCACCTGCTTTCAGCTTATATTCTCGAAAAGCCACATATTTGCAAGCATCCTCGGGCGTAACCCAAGCTCCCCCAAAAGGCCAGCCAGAAGCATTGGCAAGATCTATGCCCAAATTGAGTCTTTTTGCCTCGGCAAGCGTATGTCGAAACATCGATAGCCATCGAGGCGAAAGAAAATCTATGAATTGTTTTTCGTATCCTTTTACTCCATAAATAGGCGTAATCTCTAAACCACCCAATCCTGCTTTTTGAAAATTTTCGAGGTTGTAAGTCAAATCGTTCGAATTAACGGCATTTCCTTGCCACCACCACCTAGACCAAGGCTTTTGTTGAGCAGTAATAGGTCGCCAGCTCGGCTGTGCCAAAGCAATCGATGTACTTAAAAAAAATATAAATACAGACTTTATTCCGATGATTGAATGTTTCATGAATGTCAGGTTGAATTGATTTACAAAGATAAAAATAGTTTTAACTTATCGAATCATGCGATAGACTTCCACGCCTGCCAATAAAAAGCACCCTACTCCAAAATCGGTAAAATTCGGAACTTTATCAAACGATAAAGGTTGCCCGTCCTTTGGTTCTTTGCCCGTTCCTTGCACAAAACCCAAAAATCCATTCGGATGAACACAATCTTTTATCATGGCATTCATGGCTCTTGTCACGATTGGTCGGTATCGCTTTTTATCCAACAATCCGTGATTCATTCCCCAAGCCATTCCATAGGTAAAAAGAGCCGTCCCCGTCAATTCTTTTCCTCCAAAATCCGTTTCATCAGTCAAACTGACGTTCCAAAAACCATCTTTTCGTTGTAATGGAGCTAATGATTTCATCATTTTAAGGTAAATTCTTTCATATTCTTCCCGATGCGGGGCATTTTTAGGCATAATATCGAGTACCCGTACCAATGCTGCTACTACCCAACCATCTCCACGAGACCAATAACAATCTTTCCCCCCAGGAGTTTGATAAGGTGGTAAAAAATCTTTGTCTCTGTACCATAATCCTGATTGCTCATTGAAAAGTCCCGAGCCACCCTCTTTGTTTTTGGTATGCTCAAAAAGTTGGTACATTTTTTCAAAATAAGCATTTTCTTTATAAATAGTCCCCAATTGAGCATATACTGGCATTGCCATCTGCAAAGCATCAATCCAAGTCCAATCATTCACTTTATCCGAATGAACCATATTATCCATACAAGCCTTAATATCTCTAATTCTTTCAGGTTTGGGGTCAATCAGATACAAATCGATATATGTTTGCCCACAGCATTGGTCGTCGCCGTTTCGAGTGGTGATGCCATTTCTTAGTCCCCAACGATGAGCTTCTCCCCAAGATACAGCATAATCGTAATATTGTTTTTGTGGATTGATTTTGTACAAAGCCATCAATCCTTCATAATAAACCCCTCGAGTCCAAATATTACTAGGGCGAGTTTTATCAATTGCCCAAATAGGCTTAGATACATCCGGCCATTCATTCATAAAATAGGTATTGGCACGAGTCAATGTTGCTAATAATTCAGATTTGTTTGGTAAAGCTTGTGAAAAAGCAAAATTTATGAAGAAAATCAGTGATGCTGATAAAAAAAGTCTCTTGTGAATAAGCATAAAATTATAATTTTTAAACTATTAAATATGACAAAATTAATTTCAATCAGATAAAATACCCTCCTGCACATACACGAAAACAAATGAGCCGACTATAGTCCAAAGGTTTTGATAAAGACGCTTTTTTCAAACAATTCATCTACAAAACCAAATATATAGAGCTTTTATTCTTGATAATAATTGAATTATATTGTATTTTTCGATTCAATTAGAAATCTATTCGATTCGGCAATGCCGTTTTTCACCTTATCCTTAAACATTTCAGATGCAATCAAATCGCAGAAAATTCATCAAAAGTGTTGGTGCCGCCTCCTTATTGATGGCGGGCGAAAGTATAGCCAAACCCTTCAACATCATCAAAAGCCTAAAAGTAAGTCCAAACGATAAAATTCGTATCGCTACTATCGGGATGGGTATTCAAGGAAATTCGGATACCAGAGCCGCTCTCCGCAATCCAGAAGCAGAGTTAGTAGCTGTTGCCGATTTATACGACGGGCGACTACAACATGCCAAAGAAGCTTATAGCAAAGATATTTTCACCACAAGAGATTTCAGAGAGATTCTCAACAGAAAAGACATCGATGCCGTTATTATTGCTACACCAGACCACTGGCACGACCACATCAGTATTGCTGCCATGAATGCCGGAAAACATGTCTATTGCGAAAAGCCGATGGTTCAGCATATTGAGGAAGGCAGAGCGGTGATTGAAACATGGCAAAAAACTGGTAAAACCATGCAAGTGGGTAGCCAACCTAGCAGTGGAGCAGCTTATGCCGAAGCCCAACGATTGATGCGTGCCGGAGAAATCGGGGAGTTGAATTTTATCGAAGCAACTTACGACCGTTACAATGCTTTGGGAGCATGGACTTATTCTATCGCTCCAGATGCTTCGCCACAAACCATCGATTGGGATAGATTTTTGGGCGATGCCCCCAAACGTCCCTTTGATGCCACTCGTTTTTTCCGATGGAGAAATTACCGAGATTATGGCACAGGAGTAGCCGGCGATTTATTTGTACACTTAATCACGGGAATGCACTATGCCACTGGAGCCATTGGGCCTGAAAGAATATTTTCTTCGGGTGAATTGAGCTATTGGAAGGACGGAAGAGATGTGCCTGATGTGATGGTAACAGTGTTGGATTATCCAGAAACAGAAAAACACACTAAATTTCAGGCAGTACTGAGAGTAAACTTCGCTAATGCAGGAGCTATCAAAAACGTCACAAGAATTGTAGGAACTGAAGGTGAAATATTATGGAATGCACAAGGATTGACACTTACCAAGCGTAAACTTCCAAAAGCTCCAGGATACGGAGCAGGTGAAAGCTTTTCGACTTTTTCGGATGCTATGCAAAAAGAGTTTCAAAAAGAATACGATGCCAAATATAGTGAGGCAGACCGAATCGCTCCGCCCGTACAAGAAATCAAATTTGAAACACCTAAAGAGGACGATGCCCACGCCAAACATTTCAAAAATTTCTTCGATAATTTAAGAAATAATAGCCAAGCTACTTCTCAAGACCCAATTTTTGGTTTCAGGGCTGCGGCACCAGCATTGGCTTGTAACCTCAGCTACTTCGATAAAAAAATCATTCATTGGGACCCCGTTTCGATGAGATTAAAGAAAAAATAAATAAAAAAGCCACTTGCTTCGTTTCTGAATCAGGTGGCTTTTAAAATTAGTTTATCTATACAATTTTATTTTTGATAGACACAAAATACTCTTTACTAGAAACAATTATCAACTTTTTTTGTTTCATCTATATTTGGTAAAAGAATCAGTCATTATGAAGAAAAAAATCGGATATCTTATTTTGTTTTTTGTGATTTTCACGGGAATCAAATCGTCCGTATCTTCTTTTATTGCTCAATTAATCGCACGAGAAGCCTATTCAACAAGCGACTCATCTTCAGACAAGTCATCGGATTGTATTCCCTTAGATGATATTGAAGAAAATGCAGACCAAGATGGAGACATTGATTTTATTCATATTCCCTATTCGGTTTCAAGTCTTTCGACTAAAGTCGATAAAATATTTTCTACTTACTTATTTAGTATTAATGAAATCCATTTGGGTTTAAATTCTCCTCCTCCAAAGTACTAATCTACTTATTTTACTACAAATACCTTTCTGATTCTGCCTATTTGCAACGATAGATAATCTGAATAGGTGTATTTTTACTATTCGAACAATCTACTTTGAATTTCAAAGAAAGATTCGCTTTCGTCAAAAAAGAGCCATAAATTCAAGATAACACATTGATTACCAACAACAAATAAAGAAATTATGAAATATCAAATCCTAAGCTTTTTAATTATTTTCGGTACGCTTTCATGTTCAAAAGATAAAAAAGAAACACAAACGACTTTTGAGAGCTTTCCGGTTGTTTCTCCCCAATTAGTCGATACCACCTTGGCAGTCGATTATGTGGCAGAGATAAGTGCCATTCAAAATGTCGAAATCAGAACCAGAATTAAAGGCTATTTGGATAAAATCTATATAGACGAAGGGAAATATGTCAAAGAAGGACAATTATTATTTTCGATTCATAATCCCGAGCTAAACGAAGAAGTTGCCAAAGCAGGAGCAGTCTTAAAAAGTACTATTTCCGAGTTAAAATCAGCTGAAATTGAATTTCAAAACATCAAGCGATTGGTTGAAAAAAATGTCGTTGCGAATACAGAACTTGAAGCAGCCAAAAATAAAGTCGAAATGATGAAAGCCAAGGTAGAAGAAGCAAAAGCCAATGAATCATTCGCTAAAATTCAGCTCTCTTATACACAAATCAAAGCACCCTTTAGCGGAATAGTGAGTCGTATTCCATACAAAATTGGAAGCTTAGTAGAAGACGGAACACTCTTGACCAGCATTTCTAATAATGGACAAGTTTTTGCGTATTTTGATGTTTCTGAGAAGGAATACTTAAATTATTCGATGAAATTGAAAGAAAACGACCATAATCCCAATAATGTTACTTTGATTTTGGCAAATGGAGAGCCACATCCTGTCAAAGGAAAAATTGAAACAACCGAAGGAGAAATTGATAAAAATACAGGAAATATTGCTTTTCGAGCAAGGTTCGACAATCCAAATATGATACTCAAACACGGAGCAAGCGGCAAAGTCAGGCTTATGGAAAAGTACAAAAATGCCTTGCTCATTCCACAAAAAGCAACCTTTGAGATTCAAGACAGAATATATGTTTACGTGGTCGATGCCAATAACAAAGTAAAGTCTAAAGAAATTACTACCAAAAACCGCCTGACACATTATTATATTCTCGATTCAGGATTGTCTGAAAAAGACAAAATCATCTATGAGGGTATCCAAGAAGTAAAAGAGGGAATGTCCATCAAGCCAGAACTGGTTGATACCAACGAATTATCAAAAGAACTTACTTACACAGATACTCACGAATAAAATTGATAGAAAATGTTTGTAAATTTTATAAATCGACCAGTTTTGTCGCTGGTTATCTCTATTTTTATTGTACTTTTTGGCCTATTGGCAGTATTTACTTTGCCTATTAGAACGGTAGAATCGGCTGAAGCATGGATTCTTTGGGCGAATTGCCAAATAATTCTAAACAGGTTGGGAT
>CAYUFZ010000086.1:1458-10275 GCA_964444025.1 uncultured Emticicia sp. | reverse complement strand
CAAGCCCCATGCTATGTTCTTCAAGAATTTGAGTATATTGTACCTGATTGACCAATTCTCTGGCAATTTCAGGAGACCCCTTCGGCTCATACTTGACACGAAAGAGCTCGTCTGGAAAACCTCCAAAATCATAAATAGTTTTCGGAAAAGGATTCACCGATACATACGTTTTATGCATCGTAAGCCAATGGGCAGAAATCACCAAAATAGCTTTTGGCTTCTCAATAGTTTTACCTATTTTTTTCAAACTATCTGTAAATCCATTATTTGCTAAAGCATTCATCGGGCTTCCATGTCCGATGAATAATAAAGGCATTCTGTCTGTTTTGGGCAATTGTTCCACATAATTCCCCAATTCTTGTAAGTTTAAGTTCATGTTGGCGAGTGGCATCAATGCCATTTTTTTTATAAAATCTTTGCGTTTCATCAAATTTTATGCTTCTAAAATTCCAAATTTTCCCTTACTCAAATCATCGTACGCTTGTAAAATTTCAGCCCTGGTATTCATTAAAAATGGCCCATACGGCACCAAGGGTTCTTGAATTGACTCTCCGCTCAAAACCAATAGCATGGAATCCTGTGTTGCTGTGATAGCAATGTCAGTTCCATCATTTCTAAATAAGACAAAATCATCGGTGTGGGCAATGTCTTTTCCATTGAATTGGCTCTCTCCTTCTACCACCAATATTCCTGTATTGTGTGATTCAAGTAGCGAGAAGTCAATATTTGCCCCTTTTTTCAGATATATATTATACACATTGATTGGGGTAAATGTACTTGCAGCCCCTTTTACCCCTTGAAAATCCCCTGCAATGACCTCCACATACCCTTTATCTTCACCAAACACCAATCGTTTAAAATCCTCATTTTCAAATCCTTGATATTTCGGAGTGGTCATTTTATATTTTGCAGGCAAATTAACCCAAAGCTGAACCATCTGAAACGCTCCTCCCTTTTGACTGTACTCTTTTTCGTGGTATTCTTTATGAAGAACACCGCTGCCCGCAGTCATCCATTGTACGCCCCCTTCTCCAATAACTCCATGATTTCCCGCACTATCGTGGTGGGCAATTTTACCATGATAGGCAATGGTGACCGTCTCAAATCCTCGGTGTGGATGTACGCCTACTCCTCGTGGTTCTTCTCGAGGAGAAAATTCGATTTTTGAATTATAATCCATTAAGAAAAAAGGACTCATCCGATATAAACCCAAGTTATAGCCATTTGGAAAAAAATTATGAACCCTAAATCCATCCCCTACCATGTGTGGTGCTGGTGGATTTAATACCTGCTGAACTGATTTTATCTTTTTCATTTTTTATCATTTTATAAATATATACAATTGAATTATATGTATATACAATTATTTTATTTTAAAATTAGTTCCTCTAAGAAAGGATTTTTTAATAAATTGCTTAAAATTCAAGAATTCCTCATCAATTACAATAAAATGCGTAAATTATTTTTATCATCTGGAGCCTTATTAGGAGCATTCGGAGTAATGATTGGAGCTTTTGGAGCTCATGCCCTCAAGCCAATGTTAGAAGCCAGTGGCAGATTCGACACTTTCGAAACGGCCGTTAGGTATCAGTTTTACCATGCCTTGGCACTTTTGGCTGTGGGTCTGCTTATCAATCACTCCGAAGATAAATTCTTGAAATATAGTGGCATTTCCTTTCTTTCTGGGGTACTTATATTCAGTGGCTCATTGTACACAATATGCTTTAGTGGCATCAAGTCTTTTGGCATCATTGCACCCATCGGAGGCTTGATGATGGTGGTAGGCTGGCTCTGCTTGTTTTATTCCATCATAAAAAACAATCAGGAATCAAAGCAATAGCTTCAAACTTAATTCTACAACCTCGCCCATGCTTTTACAAATAAGGAAGCCCTCGTTTCGATAATGTCTTGCCAAATCGAGTTTTAAGGCACTCAAGTTTTCGGGTAAAGAAATGGTATCTTTTTTCATCGTTTCTATCAAATCATGTATTCTACCTTTTTCCTCTCTGAGTCGGTTTGCCATTAATGTTCGCTCTTCCGCTTGATATTGATTCACCGACTCAGGTGTAAGATATTTCATTCCCATGGCAATCAAAGCATTGTTTTGCTTAAAATATTGAGGCATATAGACTGATTTTGAGGCTTCATACGATTGCTGGTCAAAATCAATGGCTCTCAAACGATAATGAAAATCTTCAAAATCGGGGGTTACAATCACAACGAAATTGGACGAGTGCATGTCGCCAAGCAATCTCACAAAACATCGTTCATTAAATTTCACAAATTCCTTACTGAGCCGAATTGGATTAAAATTTGCATCGTTTAAGTGATTATTCATAAATTGGTCGGCGGGTATTCCTGCAATATGTTCTTCTACCAACGTATCTTCATTCGTGCAATAACTCATTACATTGGGAGAAAGTAAATGCTCCAGCTCGAGACCATAAATACGAGAAGCATCCGCCAATTTTATGTAAAAATAATCATGATTGTCGTTTATTTTATTAACAATTCTGATACGAAAAGGCTTCGTATTGGCATAAGTACAAGTATCTACCCTATCCACTACAAGGTGTTTAATCACAGATGAATCGCCATCTGTTTTTAAATCTGCATATATTTTCTTTAATGCTTCATAGATTTCCTCCAAATCATTTTGGGGGTACATTACAGTTTCCCAAAGTGTATCTTTTCCTTTTTTATCATAAAAAGGAAAAGCATTATCATACCTTAGCAAATCGCTATATTTGATGGGCAATTCTTTTTCTCGGTCGTATTTAGTCAAATACTTTCGAAGTTTATTCGATATTTTAAAGGGTATTTTCTTTTTGGTGATAAGTGCCATAAGCTCAGTTAAATAAAGAAGAATAACCGTAAATATATTGATAATTTAAAATATAGGCATTTATTTGGCAAGAAATTTTTAAGACACAAATATATCGCCAAGAAACGATGCCTATTGAGCAGACTTATTCATATTTTTTCATAAATTGCATCAATAAATATGAATAAAAAATTATCTTTGTCGTTAGTAAACCTAACTAATTCAAACTTTATAATTGAAATCTATGGAACAATCAGAAGAAAAAAAGAACAACTCGGCAATGAAAGCCGGACTCATTTTGGCAGTTGCCCTTGCCGCAATTTTTGGTTTTTTATATTTTAATGCCAGACAAGAAATCGATTCTAAAACCATTGATATTTCTTCCAAAACAAAAGAATTATTGATGACCAATAGCAAATTAGACTCTATTTCTAGCCAATTAGATGCTAAAATTGCTGAAGTGACCGCATTGGGTGGGCAAGTGGCTGATTTGGAAGCTTTGAGAGACCAATTAGAAAAAGACAAGAAAAATCTAATTAACTCGAAAAATGTAAGTATCCGTGATTTTGAAAACAAAATTAAAGGTTACGAAGCTGCCTTGAGTGCAAAAGATGCAGAAATTGCAAAACTTCGTGCAGAAAATGCCCAATTGACAACCGAAGTAAAGACGCTTGGTTCAGAAAATAATAATTTAAAGTCCGATGTTGCTACACTCAAAACAGACAAAAAAGCTCTTTCGGATTCTGTGTATTCTACTACCGTACGTAACAGAGAATTAGCAGAGAAAGTTACTTTAGCGGCTGCCTTAAAAGCAGTTAATATCTCTGTAAACGCCATCAACTCAAGAGGTAAAGAGCGTGAAGGCGGAGAATATAAAGCAAAAAGAGTGGACAAAGTAAAGGTTTCTTTCAAACTTGCAGAAAACCCATTAACCAGACAAGAAAATAAGGTGATATACATGAGAATTTTAGATCCGCAAGGAAATTGTATCTCAGATATGGCTACTGGCTCGGGGGCATTCTCTTTTGGTGGTAAAGAAATGATTTACACAAGCAAACAAAATGTAATTTACGACAATTCTGGTCAAAATATTGATTTTGTTTACTCAAGAGGCTCAAACTATACAAAAGGTAAATATTCGATTGAGCTATATTCTGAAGGCTTCAGCATCGGAAGAGGTTCGTTTGAAGTGAAATAAATAATAAATGCCCCAAAATGCTATATTTTGGGGCATTTATTATTATTTAGGCATTGTCACAAACATATTATTATCATTCATTGATTTTAAATCGGACACATGTAAATCCAATGTATTCATATTGGTACGAAGATTATTTCCTCCTTTGCTAGCAGCAATCGTTCCTGTAATTACTTCAAGAGCTTTTTTCAACAAAGTCTCACTTTCATCTCCCCAAGGCAAATATGGATATACATTATCTTTGACAATATAATCTGGTGTAAATCCAGTCTCTGTGCCATATTCTGATTCGCCTTTGGCATTAACAGTTTTTAAAACAATTGGCTGCATTCCCCATTTCCATCTAATTGGGCTTTCCTCATCTTTAATCGTAATAGACGCCACATTTTTTCCATAAGTATTCTCCCCTATCAAAATCACATTCATATAGGGTCTGAGGCTATTGATGACCAATTCACTGGCAGAAGCAGTATTGTTGGATGTCAGGACAAAAACCCTATCCAAATTCCCAAGATTATTGGGTTGAGAAGAAAATTTGCTTGGATTTGAAACCGAAGGATATTTTTGTGTAATGGTTGCGTTCCATTGGTCTCTGTGAATAACATTATTGGTATTCGGATTTTTGACTACCAACGAAGAAATTAAATCGGCTGTCGAAACAGCCCCTCCGCCATTCATTCTAAAATCCAAAATAAGTTCATTGATTCCTTTTGATTTAAACTCTCGAAATACATTTTGCAATTTATAATCATAGCTTGCAATAAATTGGCTATACACCAAATACCCTATTTTTTTATTTCCTTTTTCGATAACAGTCCAAAAATGTACAGGGTCATTTTGAATTTCAGCTTTGGTGGCTTGCAATGTTTTTCCCGACAAAGCAAATGCCCCATTTTTTAATTCACCTAATCCAAAAGTTGCCGATTCTATGTTGGAAAGTATAGTCGAATAATTATCTTTATTGATGGTTTGCCCATTGATAGAAAGAATCACATCGCCTCTTTTCAAACCAGCTTTTTCGGCAGGACTATCTTTGATGACATAAGAAATAAAGAACCCAATATTGGTTTGAGAATTATCCAAAAAAACAGCCGTTCGGGTAAATCCAAAAGCTGTACTTTTTCCTGTAAGAGAATTGGTCAAATCTACAATATTTTCTCGAATCCAAGAGAAACGATCTACATTCGGGTAATCATTCAGTATCGAGTAGAAAAAGTATTTTTTTGTATCATATTCCCCATCTTTTCCAGGTACAAGAGCCATATTTGCCTTAGATTTTTCGGGCATATTATCAGACCAAAGATACCACTCTTTCATTTCATCATAAATCCAATTATTTACATCCTTATAGGGATTATTGGTGTTGTTATTGGTATTATTATTGGTGTTATTATCTGGTTCGGGTATTGAGTTTTCGCAAGAAAAACTGCCGATAGCAATCAAAACCAATAAAATGACTTTCGATAGATTAAATTTCATATAATTAGTGTAAAATGTTATAATTCCAATGCAAACTAAACGAAAAAACATACGAGATGTTATAGGTAATCAAACAATTCGGAGAAGTTCAATGCTAAATTAATTGAAAAATAGCGTAATAATATTATTTTTGCAACGTTTACATAAATAAAACGTCTATATATAAAGCACAATCATAAATCATTCAAGCTCGATGAGAAATATTTTTACCATAGTCATTAGCCTATTTGTTGGCATAAGTTTAGTTGCTTGTCAAGAAAAAGCCGTTCCTGTATCGGAATTAATCAAAAAAAATTGGGGAGCTAACATTGTAAAAGAAGGCAGCACAACGGTCTATACCAAAGGAGCCAGCTCTAATAGTAAGCCCGGCTATTCTTCATTTTCTTTGAATCTTTTGTTTGCCCCATCAGTCACGCTCAAAGAGGCAGATGGCAATACCTTTACGGGGCAATTTGAATTGGTGGGCGACACCAAATTGGTTTTGAAAAACCTAAACCCTGCCCCAACCGGAACGGGCGGAACGATTGAATTTACCATTAATTCTATCAATGACAAAGAATTGAAAATAACACGTACGACGGCAAGCCAAAAAACAGGAGGAACTATCAATGATTATAGTCTGATTGTTCAATAAAACAAAATTGTCTGTTTAGAAATACGATTTTAAACAGAAGCATGCTCAAAACTTGCAATTTATAAATAGTTTTTACAAATTATTAGTTTTTTTTCGTAACTTTGCATAATTTTTTGGAAGATACCTCCCACTAATAATTTTTTAGATATGCGTAAACTTCGTATTCTGTACGTAGCAAGTGAGATAAATCCCTTCCTGCAAGTTTCAGAAGTAGCTGACTTTCTTCGTAAACTTCCGCAAGCCATGCAAGAGAAAGGCATGGAAATAAGAATTTTAATTCCGAGATTCGGGTCTATTAATGAGCGTAAAAATCGCCTTCATGAAGTAGTTCGGTTGTCAGGAATTAATATTACTGTTGGGGAAGATGAAAAACCTCTCATTATCAAAGTAGCCTCTATACCTAGTGCAAAATTACAGGTATATTTTTTAGACAACGAAGACTATTTCAACAGAAAATACGTTTTCTTGGATAAAGAAGGGAGTTTTTATGATGATAATGATGAGCGAACAATATTCTTCTGTAAGGGAGTATTGGAAACTGTCAAAAAACTGGGCTGGGCTCCCGACATTGTGCATTGCACAGATTGGATGACTGCCTTAATTCCATTGTATTTGAAGACAACTTACAAAAACGACCCAGTTTTCAAGGATACAAAGTCTGTTTTTACCATTTATAATAATTCTTTCGACCATAAGTTCGATGAAGATATCGTAGAGAAGGCAAAATCAATGGATGTATCGGATGAAAATTTATCTAATCTACGCTCGGCAGATTTTGAAGGATTTATCAAAATCGGATGCCAATACGCAGATTCTGTCGTCAAATCTAATGAGGGATTGAATGAGAATTTAAGTAAAATTTTGAATGAAATTGCAGCAAATACTATTGAAGCTAGCGAAGATGATGAAACACTCAGTGAGACGTATTTTAACTTGTACACGGAATTGGTTCCGGAATGATTTTTTTAAAAAAAACTTATCTGCACTCCGATATAATGGTTTGGCTTTGATGTTTCTTGGTTTGTCTTTTTTTTCCTGCCAAGATCCTCTTGGGATTTATGTCGATACCACAGGGGGAAAAATTAATACTTCTTTTACAGATACCATAAAAGTAGCTTCTTCTACTTTATTGTTGGATTCTACTTTTACGTCTGGGCAGTCTGCTGCGGTGGTAGGAGGTTTTGTTGACCCTATTTTTGGAGAAGTTTCTTCTAAAATCTTTGCTCAAATTTCGCTCCCTCTGCTCAATACTGAGCAATTTACTGCCTTGGTTTTCCCGGATGCTGACAAGGGTTTGGCTGTCTATGACTCTGCCTATATCTATGTTGCTCATAATGGATTTATCTATGGGGATACAACCCAATCATTGCAATTGTCGATTCATCGATTGACTGATAATTTTGAGCAATCAAAAAAATATACAAAAGATGATTTTTTGAGCTATGGCTCAGAACCGATTGTCAGCAAATCATTTGACTACAAATCAATCAAACGGGCATTGAGCTCGACCCAAGATAGTTTGATGAGATTCAAGTTATCTGATGTGGTAGGGCAAGAATTGTTCAATTTAATAGGTACTGATGCAGGCACAACCATTGATAAGTTCACGGCGGCTGTCAAAGGAATAGCGATTGTCTCGAATAAACAAGCCAAAAATATCGTCGGTATATCGGTTAGTAATAGTTATTTGAAATTATTCTACCATACCACAAACTCTACCGACCGTAAAAGTTTGCCTCTTACTTTCAATGCACAAAGGTTTAGCCAAATTCAAACAAATAGGCAGGGAACTATCGTACAGAATCTTGAAACATTGAAGCCCGTCAGTAAAACATTGACCAATCAAGTTACTTTTCTACAAACCGGCACGGGTATTGTTACCAAACTTGAATTACCTAATTTAGCAGCCCTACAAAAATTGGGAAATGTAACGATTAATCGGGCAGAATTGGTTGTAAGACCTGATTCAATAAATTTGATTGGTAATTATCAAACACCTCCTCAGATTTCTTTGGTTCAGCTTGAAAGTACTAACCAAGTGAAAAGAAATAGTGCAGGATTGATTGATTTCGTTGCTTTAAGTGGCGTGAGTGGCACTCAGTATGTGGCAACTTACGATGCCACCAATAATAAATATTCGTTCAATTTTAGCTCATTTCTTCAAGATTTGATATCTAAAAAAATATCAACTAACGGAATTGCGATTGTGCCAAGTTTATTGAATACCTCTAACGGAACTATTTCTATCTACAATAGCAATGTTTCGAGAATGGTAATCAAAGATATTAAGCTGAATGTTTATTATACCACTCAATAAAATTAGGCTTTTTTTTATACCAAAGGGAGAAGATTTACACCTTCTCCCTTTTTTTTATTGTACTTTTTATATAATTTTGAATGAAAAATCTCTAATTAATTGGATTATTCAAATATATTTTATATTATTTGAACGAAAATCATAAAACTAATATAACCTATGTGTGGAATTGTAGCTTATGTCGGCGAAAAAGAAGCCGCTCCTCTCATCATAAAGGGTCTCAAAAGGCTCGAATATCGTGGGTACGATAGTGCAGGAATTGCACTTCTGGATTCATCTGGATTAAATATATACAAAAAAAAGGGGAAAGTTTCGGAGCTGGAAAATGAAATAAAAGGGAAAGAATTAATGGCTCAGATTGGTAT
>CAYUFZ010000086.1:0-1448 GCA_964444025.1 uncultured Emticicia sp. | reverse complement strand
ATCGGACATACACGTTGGGCTACACACGGCGAACCAAACGATGTCAATGCTCACCCACACTATTCTAATAGCGGTAGATTTGCAATCATTCATAATGGAATCATCGAAAACTATGCCTCTATTAAGCAAAGTTTATTGAATAAAGGATATACTTTTCAAAGCCAAACCGACACCGAAGTACTTGTCAACTTTATCGAAGATATTCAAAAAAATAAAAACTCTTCCTTGGAAGAAGCTCTTCGAATTGCCTTGCATGAAGTGGTTGGTGCTTATGCGATTGTCTTGATAGATTCTCAAAATCCTACTCAATTAATTGCGGCAAGAAAAGGAAGTCCGCTCGTCATTGGAGTTGGCGAAAATGAATACTTCTTTGCATCAGATGCAACCCCTATCATCGAATACACCAAAGAAGTGGTGTATCTTGATGACTATGAAATTGCGATTGTTAAAGATAATAACCTGACAATCAAAAATCTATCTAATGAAGAAATCGACCCATATATTCAAACTGTCGAGTTAGAGTTAGAAGCCATTGAAAAAGGGGGATACGAGCATTTCATGTTGAAAGAAATTTTCGAACAACCTCGTTCCATTGCTGATTCTATGAGAGGACGTATCAATATTGATGATGCTAGCTTGGTTTTAGGAGGATTAGGTAGTTATTTAGACAAAATTGCCAAAACAAAACGCATTGTCATTGTTGCTTGTGGAACATCTTGGCATGCTGGCTTGGTTGGAGAATACCTCTTCGAAGAGCTAGCACGAATCAATGTTGAGGTAGAATATGCCTCCGAATTTAGATATAGAAACCCGATTATTAAAGAAGGAGATATTGTTATTGCTATTTCTCAGTCTGGCGAAACTGCCGATACAATGGCCGCTCTCGAATTAGCAAAATCCAAAGGTGCAATCATATTGGGCGTGTGTAATGTGGTAGGTTCTTCAATAGCCCGAATAACTCATGCTGGAGTTTATACCCATGCTGGACCTGAAATTGGGGTCGCAAGTACCAAAGCTTTTACAGCTCAAGTAACGGTATTGACGCTAATAGCGATAGCCGTAGCTAACAAAAAAGGAACAATCAGCAATGAATTGTACAGAGAACTAATCTTTGGATTAGATGCAATTCCTTCAAAAGTCGAGAAAATCCTTAAAAATTCTGAGCAAATTAAAGATATTTCAAAATTATTTACTTTTGCCTCTAATTTTATTTTCTTAGGAAGAGGATTAAATTTCCCTGTTGCTTTGGAAGGTGCTTTAAAATTAAAAGAAATATCTTACATTCATGCGGAAGGATACCCTGCTGCCGAAATGAAGCACGGACCAATTGCATTGATTGACGAAGATATGCCAGTTATTTTCATAGCCACCAAAGACAGCTCGTATGAGAAAGTCGTATCAAATATCCAGGAGGTAAAGGCTCGTAAAGGTCGAGTAATCGCAATCGT
>CAYUFZ010000085.1:0-10413 GCA_964444025.1 uncultured Emticicia sp. | reverse complement strand
ATCAAAACCTCAATCGAACCATATAGGAATTGAAACTTAAACATACTGGCAGAAAAGCAAAAGTTAAGCGTACCTCAATCGAACCATATAGGAATTGAAAAAGGCAGTTTGTGTCTGCCCCAAATAAATATTTTAAATGATGAAGAAGAAATTAGAGAAAATTTTCTGGTTGGTGGTGTTATTAATCAGCCTATTAATGAGTGTGTTTAACTAACAAACAAGACAGCCCCCAAAGGAACTGTCTTGTTGGTGTTTGGAGGGATACCCAAAAATCAGTCGTCTTTCAGTACATATCCCATGCCTGTTTTGGTATGAATAAGCTTCTCATCATATTTTTTGTCAATTTTTCTTCTTAAGAAATTGATATAAACTTCAATCACATTCAGGCTATTTTCGGCGTTATTGCCTTCCCAAATTTTTTCGGCTATTTCGCTCTTGGAAACGACTTTCCCTTTGTTTCGCATCAAAAATTCCAATAAATTAAATTCCTTGGGGATCAAATCGATGTGTTTGCCTTGTCGGGAGGCTGTTTTGCTTTCCAAGTTTATTTCCAAATCTGCTACCCGCAGAAAATTTACGTTGGTATCGGCTTCCGAATAAGCACGTTTTAGAAATACATTTACCCGAGCTATCAGCTCCCAATATTCAAAGGGCTTGACGATGTAGTCGTCGGCACCTTTTTCAAAACCAAGCATTTTATCGTCAGTTTCGCCGAGGGCTGTCAGCATGATGATAGGGATGTGTTGGTCGGATTCTCGAATTTTGCTACAAACTTCATAGCCATTTAGCATTGGCAAGTTTACGTCCAACAAAATCAAGTCAAATTTTCCACTCAAGGCAAACCTCAATCCTATTTGACCGTCGTAGGCAACTTCCGTATCAAATCCTTTTTCAGAAAATCCTTTCACCAGATTTTCCGTGATTCGCAGGTCATCTTCGATGATGAGTATTTTTTTTCTTTCCATTGAATTAATAAAGGTTTGATAGTCAGTTTATTAGAATGATATTAATGGCTTATTTTTTTTGTGTTTACCCAAGTTTGGATTATCCACGCAATACCCATGACCAAAAAGCAGCCAATTGGATTGAACCAAAGATAAGCAATCCATTCTTTTTCGAGAATCATTTGTGGGATTCCGATGGCAAAGATAATCAATTGGCTGATAACAGCTGCCCAGAAAATGGCCGTTCCTTGTATTTTTTTCATATAAAACGCCACCAAAAACACCCCAAGGATGATTCCATAAAACAAAGACCCCAGCACATTGACGACCTCAATCATATTGCCAAGTTTGTTGGCATATTGAGCCACAAAAATACAAAAAACTCCCCAAAGAATCGTTGAGATTTTGCTTGCTTTCAATTCTTGAGCATCGTTTGGTTTGTTTGAGGCGAATTTTTTATAAATATCCACCACACTGGTAGCTGCCAAAGAATTATAAGCCGATGCAATCGAACCCATGGAGGCGGCAAAAATCACCGCAACCAAGATACCTATCAATCCATGGGGGATATTATTGAGGACAAAGTTCAGAAAAACAAAATCTCGGTCGTTGGTACTTGCTTTCGGGTTGCTTTTTTTGATAATGGCAATGGCTTCATTTTTCAATTTTATTTCGACAGAATCGGCATTTTTGATATTTGCCTCATATATTTTTTTCTGTTCGTCTTTCAATTGATGGGTAATCAACAACAATTCTTTTTTGGATTTGGCATTTTCTTGGTACAATTTTTCTATTTCATTGAACTGAGCGGCATAAGGGCTTTGCTTTACTTTTTGAATCTCAACTTGATTGAAAAAGATAGGTTTTTGATGAAATTGGTAAAAAACAAAGACCAAGACACCTACCAATAAAATCAGAAATTGCATCGGAATTTTGAGGAGGGCATTCATGATTAGCCCCAATCGGCTTTGCGTGACAGACTCTCCCGTAAGATACCTACCGACCTGCGATTGGTCGGTGCCAAAATAAGATAATTGCAAGAAAAACCCACCAATCAAGCCCGACCAAAGGTTGTATCTATCTTGTGGATTAAAATCAAAGCTGACCACCTGCGTATGTCCAGCGTCGCCCGCTATGCGGAGGGCATCTACCAAGCTAATCTCTTCGGGGAGCAATTGTACGACCATGACACCCGCCAAAAACATGGCGAAGGTAATCACAATCATTTGTTGGAGGTGCGTATAAGAAATTGCCTTCGTGCCGCCTACCACGGAGTAGGTCAGTACCAAGCCACCCATGAGGATATTTGTCCAGAAAATATCCCAACCAAATATCGTCGAAAGGATGATAGACGGAGCATAGATAGAAATACCCGTCGAAAGCCCTCGTTGGATGAGAAATAAAAATGCTGTAAATACCCTCGCCCGACCGTCGAAACGCTGTTCGAGGTATTCGTAGGCAGTATAAATTTTGAGTTTATGAAAAATGGGTATAAAAGTGATGCAAAGGACAATCATTGCCAAGGGCAAGCCGAAATAAAATTGTACAAATTTCATTCCATTATCAAATCCTTGTCCGGTAGTAGAGAGAAACGTAATGGCACTGGCTTGTGTAGCCATAACCGAAAGCCCCACATGGTACCAGGGCAAAGACTGATTTCCGAGCAGGTATCCATCTAAATTTTTGTCCTGATGGTTTTTATAAATGCCATAAACAATGATAAACAATAAAGTTAGCGTCAATAAAATCCAGTCAAGTGTAATCATGAGAAATAAACAGTAAAAATGTAGAATAAAATAATCAATGAAACTAAAACTAAGGCAACTATCCAATAAATTCGGTTCCAACTGCCAAAGAATGGAGCTTGCTGTTCGTCATTATCTGATTTTTTATTGTTCATTGTGATGTTGTTTTTGTTTATTTTTTGTCGAAAACAGCAATTAACTCTTTGGCTTTGGGCAATAATTTACTGGTTTGATAACCTTGAATAAATTCTGTCAATGCTTGTTGATAGTTTTGGGCTTGTCCGGTTTTGGCGAGTAATAAAATTCGCAACATGGCGAATTTATCTTCAATGCTTGTTCCGGTATAAGCAATCAATCCTTCTTCGGTAAGGATAAGAGCGGAGTCAAAGCTTTCATTTTCGTACATTTTGAAAGCCTGTGCATAGACTGTCTGTGCTTTTTCCTCCAAATCCTCCATGTTTTCTATTTTTCCACGTCTCAGTTGTCGGGCATAAGTAGAGCTTGGGTAATCTTGAATCAATTTTTGTTTATAAAGACCTTGGGCATCATTCAGCAACGACATAAGATACAACACTTCAGGTTCGTGAATGGTTTTAGGAAATTTTCTTAAATAGGTTTCAAAAGTCCCGAAAGCATTTTCAGGTTCGTTGAGTTGGAAACGATATATTTTTCCCAGTTGGTAATACGCTTCTTCTTGTTTGCGTTGCGAAGCGATTAGTTTTTCTCTTGATTTTGGAATTTTAGAGAAGAACGTTGCTCGATTTTCGGCAAGAGCGGTCGAATCTTTGCGTATTGCTTGGGTTTTTAGGGTAATTTCGTCTGATTTTTCCGATATTGCCCCTGAATTGTTATTTTCTTGGACATTTTTTTCTACCCTAAAGCTGACACTTCCAGCCGCTTTATCTTTTCTACGCCAATTATCTTCCAATAATCGATTACCCCAAATTTGTTGGAATTCTATTTTATTTCGGTTGATGGCGATAGGGTCGTATAATACCCAGCGTTGGAAGTTGGCATCTTTATCCGATGCCCTGTCGATGGGCAAGCTATTTTGAGAGACAAACTTTGCCTGATTTTCTTTTTCTTTTTGTGCGGCTATTTCGGCAGCTTTTAGAGCCTCATTCCATTGGACAAATGCTTTTTCGAGGGCAGAGGAGTCCAATGTTGCCAATTGCTGTAAGCTATCTTCGAGGGCAATGATTTTTTGATATTGCACAAAATCACTCAAAGATTTTGCACGTCGAGCAATTCGTTCGTAATCGCTTGCATTTTTAGGAAGCACACTCAAGGTGCTGTCGTAATACTTGCCAGCTTCTTCATAGTTTTGAAATTGATTGTAATTAATTTCGGCAATTTCTAAATACGTATAGGCATTTTGAGTAGAATTTCCTTTGGCATTTTTGAGCGATGCGTTGAAGTATTCCATGGCTTTGGAGAAATTTCCAGCTTTCACTTCCAATCCTGCCATGGTAAAATATATTTTGTCCTTTAAGTCGGAATTTTTACGGTCTTGGAGCATTTTCTTGAAATTTTCCTGCACATTTCCAGTATTTCCCCGACCACTTTTACTTTCATCGAGCAAGGCATTCATTTTGGCATAAAATTCCATGTCGTAATTGGGTCTATTTTCGGATACTGACTGAAAATGAAACAATGCTTTTTTATTTTGTTTCACCAAGTCATACATTTGCCCCACGGCATAGTGAACCCGGGCTTTTTGTTCGCTTTTGGGCATGAGTTTCAGGGCTTCTTCTGCAATGGCAAGAGAAATGGCAAATTCTTCGTTTTTTTGGTGTAAATACGCCTTTGTTAAGTAAAAATCTTTTGTATTGACTTCGTTTAAGTCGAGTGTTCGGAGGATTTCCGATACTTTGAGGGCATTGGTATAGTCTTTTTGTTCGATATAAGTTCGCATCAACAAGACAAGCCCCGCATGTTTGTTGGCTTCATAAGTTTGGATGCCATTGATATATTTAAAAATTTCGATGGCGTGGTCATAATCCCCCTGCATCATTCGGGCTTTTCCAAGTAAAATATAAGCCTCTCCCAAATATTTAGAATTTGAATGTCTTTCGGCAATTAAAGAAGTTTTTTCTATAATTTCTTTGAGATTAGTACCAATATTGACATTTAGCCCGATGCTATCTCCTACGGATTTCAGTTGTTTGTTGAGCATCATGGAATCAATCGGAACAAGAATCGGCATCAATGCACTATAATTTTCTTCCCGATATTTGAACAAAGCTTTTTCGGCTTCTTTCATATTTGTTCGGGCAATAATCAAAGAATTAAAGCGGGCATTGAGGTTGTGCCAAGCTTTACTGGTGGGGCTATTACTGAATTGCGAACAAGCACTTATCAGTATGGAGCATGCAAAAAGAATGTATATTTTCCTCACGATATATTTTTTCATGTTTAATTCAACGAATGTACAAGCAATAAATTATCCAATTTGATGCCAAAAACTTCAGTATGATGATAAAACTTTAGAAATCGATGATTGGTTTTGCTCCAAGACCTGCAAGGTTTTTTCATAGCCGATTTGAAATATTTCTTTTGCTTTCGAGGCATTGAGGCCGTCATAATGGTACAATGCTTCGGGTTCTATGACCAAATTGCAGAGATTCAACCTTTCCAAGGTATTTTTGCCGATGGCCAAGTACAAGCTTTTCATCAAAATATCTTTGGCAGACCGAACCGGCATGTCGTTGCGAATGGGCATGACATTGATGCCGATGATGAAATCTGCCGCCGCCTCAATCGGCCGAATCGGCATATTATCCAATATTCCGCCATCGACCAAAGTTCTTCCAGCAAATGATACCGGTTCGAATATCCCCGGAATGCTGCAAGAGGCAATGATGGGCTTAATCAACTCTCCTTGGTTGAAATAAACAGCCTCATTGTGCAGAATATCTGTTGCACAAATAGTGAGCGGCACTTTCAGTTTTTCAAATGAATTATGCGGAATATATTGGAGAAAAGTTTCTTCCAATTTTTCAAGTTTAAACAAGCCAAACCGATTGAATGCAAATTTCAAAGAATTAAACACACCCACTTGTTGGATGGTTTCAAAGATAAAATCAGGACTATAGCCAGCGGCTGTCAGAGCTGCCACAATAGAGCCAGCACTTGTGCCACTCAAGATATCGGCTTTTATTCCAGCTTCTCCCAAGGCTTTCAATGCTCCCAAATGAGCAAACCCCCTGCTTCCTCCTCCCGAAAGTGCTATTCCAATTTTCATCTGAATTTTAATGATAGTTTGGGGCTTATATGGTGATAAATTCATTGATTTTGAACCCTCTTTCCGTCAATTGTACCGTTGCGGCTTCATGGATAGGGTCGTGGTCGAATATCATAATCCATTCATCATTGACGGCCTGTTTGAGCAATTGTTCTTTTTCGTCCATGGTTTGCAATGGGCGAATATCATAGCTCATCACATACGGAATATGCACATGTGCCGAAGAGGGGATGGTATCAGCCATGAAAACATATTGTTTGTGATTCATCGTAATTTTAGGCATAATCATCTTTTCTGTATGCCCGTCGCCGTACAATAATTCTATATTTTCACCAAAAGGATTTTCGACTTGGTCGGTAAATTTCAATGCTCCGCTTTCTTGCATCGGCAAGATATTTTCTTTCAGAAAACTCGCTTTTTCTCTCAAATTTGCATGGGTGGCATGGTGCCAATGGCTCGAGTGAGTCCAATAGTTTGCTTTGGGAAAAACCAATTCAAGGCGGTCTTTGGAAGAATTCCACTGGACAGCACCGCCGCAATGGTCGAAATGTAAATGCGACGACAAAACATCTGTAATTTCATGTGGCGAGTAGCCTGCTTTCTGAATGGATTTAATCAAATCTCCGTCGCCGTGTCTGAAATAAAATCCTTGCCAACGTGGGTCTTGCTTGTCGCCCATGCCACTATCTACCAAAATTAGTTGTTTGCCCGTATCAATCAGCAGACAACGCATCGCCCAGCTACACAGATTATTTTCATCGGCGGGGTTTTGTTTGTTCCAAATAGTTTTCGGAACGACACCAAACATTGCCCCACCGTCGAGCTTGAAATGTCCGGCATCGATTATATGAATTTGCATAGGTTTTATTGCTGATAGTTTATAATTTTGAGTTTCTCAAGTCTATTTTTGATTTTGGAAACAGATACAAATATAGTGTTTTTTTGAGATAGAAGGAGGGACTACCCATCAAAATGAATTATTTTGGAGATTATCGACTTAGGGAATTAATATAAATTGTTATAAAAGATGCAAATACGTACTAAAATTGCCATTCAGTTTACGATAATTATTGCTGCGATTTTGATTATATTTTCGTTGGCAATTTATTATACCTCCGAGAATTTCCGAAAGCAGGAGTTCTATAATCGAATGTATGACCGTGGAATATTGACTGCCAAATTGCTGAAAGAACTAAAAATCACTGAAAAAGACAAGAAAAAATTGCGTGATGCCAATAAAACCATCTTGACCAAATTGAATGCCGAAAAGGTGCTGATGTTCAATGATAAAAATGAATTGGTGTATGGTAGCTATGAAGCCGATTCGATTTTGTTTAGCCCAGAGTTTTTGTCGCAGGTTCGGAAAAGAAAATACTACGAAACCAGTGATTGGGAAAATCAAGCCATCGGGACAATGTACATCGATGAAGACAAAAAATCTTATGTGGTTTTTGTAACCGCCCAAGACAAATATGGCAAAGAAAAATTAAGAAACATTGTCAATACCTTGATTATTAGCTTCTTAATTGGTATTTCACTGACCGTGATTCTGGGGATAATCTTTGCTGGACAATCCCTCAAACCAATCGCAGAGATGAACAAGGAAATCACGAATATCACGGCATATAATCTGAAACGAAAACTCAATACCGGAAATAATAAAGATGAAATAGCCCAATTGGCGATTAATTTCAATTTGATGTTGGCACGTCTGGAAAAATCGTTTGAATTGCAGAAAAGCTTTGTTTCCAATGCTTCTCATGAGTTACGAACACCATTGGCGGCGATAAAATCGGAAATTCAAATTGCCCTTGAGCA
The DNA here is from genome assembly GCA_964444025.1 of uncultured Emticicia sp. Lineage (GTDB taxonomy): Bacteria > Bacteroidota > Bacteroidia > Cytophagales > Spirosomataceae > Emticicia. The sequence goes on along the minus strand of CAYUFZ010000085.1, from coordinate 2,662 downwards.
AGATAGAAACATCGAAGAATACAAAAGTATCTTACGCTCATTGCTCAATGATAATCAGCGATTGATTCAATTGACGAATGGTTTGCTCCAATTGGCAAAATCCGAAAGTAACGATAATAGCTTGGTGATGAAATCGACCAGAATTGATGAAATTTTGTTCAAAGTTCAAGAAGAAATGTTGAGCTTAAATACCAATTATGAAGTATTGATAGATTTTGAAGAAATCCCTGACGATGATAAGTGGGTCAGTACTTTGGGAAATGAGGCGTTGTTATTGACAGTTTTTAATAATCTGATAGACAACGCCTGCAAATATTCAAAAGATTTTAAGGCAGAAGTCTCGATTCGATTCGATGAGAAAAACTGTTGTGTAGCCATCAAAGACAAAGGGATAGGAATTCCTGAAAATGAATTGAGTAGAATTTTTGAGCCTTTTTACCGTAGTCAAAATGTATCAAAATACCGAGGGCATGGCATTGGTTTATCCATTTGCAGAAGAATCATCGACATGCACCGAGGCAAAATAGAAGTAAAGAGTATTGTCGGGGAGGGGAGTACCTTTGAAGTAATTTTACCTCATTTATGAGTATTATAAATTTTTTTTATATTTTCGTAAAATGGTTGAAAACCATTTCGAAAACAATATTCATAGACTAATCAAAAAACTAAACTAATGAAAAAAAATTTCCTTTTCGCCTTAGCCTTGGGAGTATCGATGGGTTCGTTTGCCCAAAAAACTATTATTCATTGTGGTACTCTGATAGACGGAATTAGCAATACTCCCAAATCTCAGATGAGTATCATCGTAGAGAAAAATAGAATTGTTGATGTACAAAGTGGCTTTGCAACTCCTCAAGCCAACGACAAAGTAGTGGATATGAAGACCAAGACCGTTACGCCTGGCTGGATTGATATGCACGTACATATTGAAAGTGAAACGAGCAAAGACCAATACCTCAAGCGTATGAGCAATAACATGGCAGATGTAGCGTACGAAGCTCAAAAGCATGCCAATACAACGCTAATGGCAGGATTTACTACTGTGAGAGATTTAGGTGGTTCGGGGGTAAATATTGCTCTTCGAAATGCGATTAATAAAGGCTTGGTAGTTGGCCCGAGAATCTTCACATCGGGAAGAACCATTGCTACAACTGGCGGACATGGAGACCCAACCAATGGCATTAATCCAATGTATAGTGTCCCCGATAATGTAACAGATGGCGTGGTCAATAGCCCAGAAGCGGCTCGTCAGGCTGTGCGTCAGCGTTACAAAGATGGAGCAGATTGTATCAAGATTACGGCTACGGGTGGGGTGTTGAGTGTGGCTAAAAACGGAAAAGGTCCGCAATTTACAGAAGATGAAATTTCTGCTGTCGTTAGTACTGCAAAAGACTATGGATTTATTGTGGCTGCCCATGCTCACGGAGCAGAAGGTATGAAACGTGCCATTCGTGCTGGAGTGACTACTATTGAGCATGGTTCGTTTATGGACGACGAAGCCATCGAATTATTCAAAAAACACGGTACTTATTATGTTCCGACCGTCATTGCGGGTAAAACAGTGGGAGATTCGGCAAAGATTCCTGGGTATTATCATCCATTGGTTGTGCCAAAAGCGGTAGAAACATCAAAAGTAATTGCAGAAACTTTTGCGAAGGCATACAAAGCTGGTGTAAAGGTAGCATTCGGAACGGATGCTGGTGTATTCCCTCACGGGTATAATGCAAAAGAATTTATGTATATGGTTGAAGGGGGAATGCCTATGATGGAAGCCATAAAATCTGCTACTATTGTAAATGCCGAGGTATTAGGCGTAAAAGCTGATTTGGGTTCGATAGAAAAAGGTAAAATTGCCGACATTGTTGCTATTGATGGAGATCCTTTAAAAGATGCTAAAGCAATGATGAACGTAGTTTTGGTAATGAAGGAAGGAAAGATTTACAAACAAAAGTAAAATCTTTCTCAGATAATAAAAAAAGACTTTGAGGAATTCCCTCAAAGTCTTTTTTCTTATTTTGGCATAGTCGGACGAACTTCAATTTTACTAGGAAGCGTTCGTGCCGGCATTTTAATCAAATCCGAAACAATTTGACCAATATCTTCTGGTTGAATTTTCCAAGCATCCTTTTCCGCATCTGGTTCATGGTTGTTGAAATGAGTGGCTACCGAGCCCGGCATAATGGTGCTTACTTTTATACCGTCTTTTCTTAAATCCATCATAATGGCTTGCGAAAAGCCAACAAGGCCAAATTTGCTGGCATTGTAGGCACTTGCCGTTGCAAAAAAGTTTGTTCCAGCCAAACTTGCAATGCTAATGAAATATCCTTGACTCTCTTTCAGAGCATGTAAAGAAGCTTTGATGCTAAAGAAAACTCCTGTCAGATTTAAGTCGATTGTTTCATTCCATTGTTCGATGCTTAATTCTTGAATGGGGGCAAAATGTCCGACTCCAGCATTGGCAATGAAATAGTCCAAACGACCCCATTGTCCCAAAACTTGGCTTACTGCTTGTTGCTGAGATTCAAAATTTCTCGCATCAGAAATAATACCAATAACTCCATCGGGTTTTATTTGCTTCAGTCTCTCCAATGCTTTGTCCAACGCCTCTTGGGTTCGTCCCGTGATAGCTACGTTGATTCCTTCTCTGAGGAGTACTTCGGCG
>CAYUFZ010000084.1:7283-10476 GCA_964444025.1 uncultured Emticicia sp. | reverse complement strand
CATTCATACATCAAAAGTACACTTCAGAATTGGATTAAACGCCTCTCTTTTCTTCAATTCAAGTGGACCAGAACTAAAAATGAACCAATACGGTGCCTTGGAAACAGCTGTCGTTTACCCTATTTCTAAGAAATCTTCTGTGCAACTCATTTATTGGAGAAGCCGTGGCTTAGACCCTACTGCCATCAAAAATGGCAACTTTCTCAGCTTAGCAGGGAGTTTTACTCAACTGAAATTAACCAAGCAAACGAGCTTAGATTTCAGACCTAATATCTTTTATATTCAAAATCAGATTCCTTTTAAAGGTCTTTTTGCCTCGGCAATTACAAGCATTCAACACAAAAAATTACCGGTAAATCTATTTGTACAAGTGGTTCAACCAATTAAAGTCGTTCAAAAGGCAAAATTCAGTTGGAATACCGGCGTAAACTTCCTTTTTTAAGAGTTTAGAAAGTATTTCCAAGTATAAAAAAGCCCTTTTTTATTTTTCATATATTCAACTTTAAGAACAAATTATCCCAAAATCTTAAAGTTGATTTTTTTTTGTTTTTCGCTCAATTTTAGCCACTTTTCTAATATTCTATGATTTTTCTTTTAAATCCCCAAAAATTATAAGCGACTTTTATCAAATCAAACAAACAATTTCAGAAAAATCAAAAAAAATAAACCAAATTTTCTACTTTTATTAAATTTAAAATATAATTTTACCAAGAAAAAACAACATTTTATGTGTAGTAAATTTAATTTCTTTGATTAATTTTGACTCAAGAACAAAATATTATTCCGAAAAACATAAATTTAGAAGCATGAATATCCAACCAACATTAAGAATTATTTCAGATGACGTGAGCATTATTGATTGCTTGGTCGATTACAACGAAATGTTTAAAAATTTCGATACAGACAAGACGACTACTTTTTTGGTAGATGAAGATTTACATCTGGTATTCTATTTTGCAGATTCTAACTTAGAGAATAGGTTTGTGATGTATATAGTAGATAATTTCACAGAAAACATCGAGAGTATCGAACTGATTTTAAACAATTTAGAGACACAAATCATTACGGGTACCCAAGTACATTTGATGAAAAAGGCCAAAAATAGCCTCATTGATATCCTTTACATGATGGATACCTTCAGAGCTTTGTTTGGTAAAAATAAAAACCAAGAAACAGGCGAATTTTCCTATTAATCCATTTCGTCCTGAAGCATACGATATGCCCTTTTTAGCTCATCATACGCCTTCATAGATTGGGCTTGATGAGCTTTTTCAATGCCTTTGAGATAAATCATTTCAGCTTTATCAAAATCGCCTAAATCAACAAACAAAGCTGCTGCATGGTAATAAGTAGCAACATAATCCGGAAATTCAAGAAGTAATCGTTCAAATAAACTCTTGGCTTTATGTACGTCATGCTTCAAGTATTCCAACGCCAACGCATAAATATTGAAAGGCTCGTTAGGCTCTTCTTGTAAATATTCTAATAAAATTTTTAATCGTTCTTCTTGCATTGAGAGTTGGTTTAAGTTAGATTTGTAACAAATTATTATGCAAGCATAACAATTTTATTGACACGTAAAATTAAAGAGAAATCGCAACATATTTGATGATTAAAACAAAAACACTCTAAAAACATGAAAATATTAGTTTGTATTTCGAATGTACCCGACACAACCTCGAAAATTACATTTACGAATGATGATACAAAATTTAATAAAGAAGGGGTTACGTTCATTATTGGGCCTTATGATGATTATGCCTTGGCAAGAGCCGTCGAATTGAAAGAGAGCCACAATGCTCAAATTACAGTTTTGAATGTAGGCAAAGAAGACTCAGACCCTCAAATCAGACGAGCTTTGGCGATTGGAGCGGACGATGCCATCAGGGTAGATGCAGAGCCTAGCGACTCCTTTTTTGTTGCCGAGCAAATTGCCCATATTGCCAAAGAAAATCATTACGATTTGATATTGATGGGTAGAGAAACAAGCGATTATAATTCTGGAATTGTCCATGGAATCGTGGCTGAATTACTTGATATTCAGTCGTTTTCGCCTGTGATGCAATTGGATATTGAAGGAAGTGAGGCTATTTTAACGAGAGAAATCGAAGGAGGAAAAGAAAAAATCAAAGCGACTTTGCCTTTGGTTTTGGGTTGTCAAGAACCAATTGCAGAATGGAAAATTCCGAATATGCGTGGAATCATGACGGCAAGAACCAAACCTTTGAAAGTAGTTCAGCCAGTAGGAGAGAATCTTACTTTTACGGAAAAATACCAATTGCCAGCCCCAAAAGGTGCTTGTAAAATGATTGATGCTGAAAATGCAGAACAACTCATCGAATTGTTAAAAAATGAAGCAAAAGTAATATAAAGCTAAAAAATCTTAAAAACGATACATCTATGATATTAATATTTGCAGAATTAGCAGAGGGTTCATTCAAGAAAACTTCTCAAGAAGCCATTTTTTATGCTTCCATGCTTGCCCAAAATATGGGCATCGACGTAAATGTGCTTGCCATAGGAGAAGCCTCAGACGAAGAATTGGAAAAAGCAGGAAACTTTGGAGCTAAAAAGGTTTATCATGCCACATTGGCGGACTCTGCCAACCAAAATACAACCGCCAATGCGAAAGTTTTGATTCAGTTAGCAAAGCAAATAGGCTCAAAAATTATCATTACAGCCAAATCTTCCTTTGCAGATGCCGTTACGGCACGAGTGGCGGGAGCTTTAAAAGCGTGTGTTGCTTCCAATGTAATTGATTTACCAAAAACACAAGGCAACGACTTAATTGTAAAAACTAGTATTTTTACAGGAAAAGCTTTTGCGGAGGTTAATTTAAAAAGCGATATCAAAATTATAAGCATTAGAAAAAATACGGTACAGACAGCAGCAACAAGCGAAATTGCGAATGTTGAAAAAATCAGTATAGCTGTCGAACAAAAGCATTATGCCGCTCAAATTCTCGAAACCATGAAAGCATCGGGAAGTATCTCTTTGCCTGAGGCTGACTTGGTGGTTTCAGGAGGTAGAGGTATGAAAGGCGGCGAACATTGGCAGCCCCTATTGGATTTAGCCGAAGCCCTAGGTGCGGCAACTCCTTGTTATAAACCAGTATCAGACTTGGATTGGCGGCCTCACCACGAACACGTAGGACAAACCGAAGGTGAACAGCAGCTCGGATACATGACCGTGC
>CAYUFZ010000084.1:0-7273 GCA_964444025.1 uncultured Emticicia sp. | reverse complement strand
ATCCAGCATTTGGCGGGAGTCAATTCTTCTAAAGTAATTGTAGTCATCAACAAAGACCCAGAAGCTCCATTTTTCAAAGCAGCCGATTACGGAATTGTAGGAGATGTATTTGAAGTATTGCCAAAACTCACCAAAGCGGTTCTTGCTAATAAATAAACGATATTGGTTCAAAATAACTCTTTTGGGGCTTATTTTGAGCCAATATTTTCATTTTCACCCGTAACCCAAAAAATCTCTCCTCTATTTTCGAGAAATAAATTGATAAAATTGCTATCTTTGCAACGTGGAAAAGATAAAGTTAGAAATATTAGGACTCTCGCCCAGTCAATCATCGACTGGCTCCTTTGCCTTGGTACTTGCCGAAGAATCAGGATTTAGAAGGCTACCAATCATCATTGGTATGTTTGAAGCCCAAGCCATTGCCATAGAAATGGAGAAAATCACCCCCAACCGTCCAATGACCCATGACCTATTCAAGTCTTTTGCTGGGGCTTTTGATTATACCGTAGAAGAAGTCGTCATTTCTGATTTGAAGGAGGGGATTTTCTATTCAAAAATTCTTTGTTCCGACGGTATCAGACAAAAAACAATCGATGCACGGCCTTCCGATGCCATTGCTATTGGCATTCGCTTTCAAGTACCCATTTATTCGACCGATAAAGTACTCAACGAAGCAGGAATTGTCTCCGAACAAGACAACGACGAAGATGATATGGAACTCGACGAATTGATAGACGCAGAAACACGTCCGACAAAATACAGCAAAAGTAGCTTGAGTGATTATACATTGGAAGAATTGCACCAAATGTTAGACAAAGCATTAAGCGAGGAAGAATACGAAAAAGCAGCCAAATTAAGAGACGAAATCGAAAAAAGAAATTAATCACTCAATAATTTGATTATTAGATATTTAGACAAATAAATGATAGATTTAAGAACTTTCTCCGACGAAGGTTCTTTTTTTGTTTTAGGATTATTCGGTAATTTTTTATAAATTTACCTCGAAATACCTAAGCTAGCCGATTTATTTGATATGATTAATATAATAAAAAACTTTTTGCCGACTCCCAATAAAAGCTTCAATCCTTTCCTGAGATTCTTGTCTTATATGGATATTTTCGGAATATTTGAAAGAGATCCATTTGGCAATAGTTTGTTATTGAAAAGACTCATCATATTTATTGCTGGGATACCGACTTACTGGAGAATTGCTGTTGCGAATCAGCTAAAAGTAGAAGGTACAGAACACATCGAAAATTTACCCAATCAGAATGTCTATTTTATTTCAAACCACCAAACTTATTTTGCAGACGTAATTACATTTTATCATATTTTTTGTTCTGTAAAATGGGGTTTTGGGAATCGAGTAATTCCTATTTCATTGGTCGCTCCACGGGCAAGGCTATTTTATGTGGCAGCAAGCGAAACCATGAAAGAAGGACTTATTCCCAAAATATTTAGTTTGGCAGGAGCCATATTAGTCGAACGGTCTTGGAGAGCTAAAGGTGAAAATGTTAAAAGAGAATTGGATACTAGTGCAGGTGAAAATGTAGCCAAAGGACTCCAATTTGGCTGGGTGGTCAGCTTTCCACAAGGAACGACAAGCCCGTATGCTCCAATTAGAAAAGGTACTGCTCATATCATCAAAGAAAACAACCCAATTGTGGTTCCGGTTGTCATCGACGGATTCAGAAGGGCATTCAATAAATCGGGACTTGGCTATAAAAAGAGAAATACTGAGCTAAAAGTCAAATTCAAAGAGCCTATTTACTTTCATTCGGAAACAACTGTTGAGGAAATCACCGAGGTCGTAAAAAACATTATCGAGCAAAATATGCCCGAGCGTGTTGCACGAATCAAAGCTGGGGAATCCTAAGGTCAGATGTTAAAAATTACTAAATGCTAAGAAAAGTCTTTCTGATGCTTTATCTTTGCCAAAAAATAAAACATTTTTAAGAACGAAACTCAATATAAGCTTTATCAAGAAGGTATATGCAAAAAAGGAACAGAAAACTAGGGAATTATCCCAGTCTCATGATTATTATCAGTCTGACAGCCGCCTTATTTTTGGTCGCTTTCAGTGGATGGATTGCCATGACCACCAAGCAATTTCTGTTGAATATCAAGCAAAACCTTGAAATCCAGGTATATCTCGATAAGTCTGTCAGTGTACAACAACGTGATAGTATTCAACAAATTATTTTACAAAAAAAATACATTTCCAAAGCAGACATCAGCCATGCTGTCAGATTTATTTCAAAAGAAAGCACAGCAGAGAGGGTTCTAAAAGAAATCAACGAAGATTATAAAAGTCTGTTAGGAGAAAATCCATATCGAGATGCCCTTAGTATCAAAATTAGTGAAGAATACCTCACGGAAGAATCATTGAAAGACATTAAGAGTGATTTGGAGCAAATTACTGGCGTTTTCGAGGCAGATTATGCCAAAGATTACATCGATAAGATAAATTCAAATGCCAATAAAGCCTATTTATTCATTACCGCTGTTGTGGTATTATTATTAATAGCAATTGTAATTTTAATCAATAACACCATTCGGTTGGCATTGTATTCGCAGAGATTTATTATCCACAGCATGCAATTGGTAGGAGCTACAGATTGGTTCATTCAAAAGCCTTTTTTGCTTCGTGGAGCGATTCAAGGTCTGATTGCAGGATTGTTGGCGACATTTTTTATTGTTGTTTTTCAACAACTTGCCAATTCAGAAATAGAAGCCTTGGCAAGCCTGCATGACTCGTCGAAATTGGCATTTTTGTCGGTCGGAGTAATAATTTTAGGCGTTTTAATCGGTTTAGTAAGTACTTTTCAGGCAATGTATAAATACCTTAGAACCGACTTAGACGATTTGTATTAATATCTCATTTCATGTATTCATTCCCATTCATGAAATACAACCTTTCATCAAGTCCTTAGTTTGGGAATATTAAGGCAGAAAAATGAAAATAAATCTAAAAAAACAAGAAGAAGTAAATGCTAATAATTCTTTACCATTCGGAAAAGGTAATTATTTAATGATGCTATTGGGATTAGCCATTTTATTTTTAGGGTTTTTCGTAATGACCCTAGACAAAGAAGAATTCGGGTTCGGATTTTTAGGACTAACCCTCGGCCCCGCACTTGCATTCGTGGGATTTTTATTTCAATTTATTCCAATTTTTAAGAAAAAATAACCTAACTCTCTTACTTTAACCATTTATTATTTAGCTATAAAACAAATCCAAAAAATTAATGAATTTAATACACGCAATCATCCTAGCCATTATTGAAGGAATTACTGAGTATTTACCCATCAGCTCAACTGGACACATGATTATCGGCTCGTCCTTAATGGGCATTGATAGTTTAGAGTTTACGAAGGTTTTTGAAGTAAACATTCAATTCGGGGCAATTTTAGCCGTCGTTGTCTTGTATAAGGAAAGATTTTTTCAATCTTTTGAATTTTATAAAAAATTATTGACAGCATTTATTCCTGCTGCTATCATCGGATTTTTAATCAATGACCTCATCGATTTATTACTCGAAAGTGTGGTTGTCGTTGCGTTAATGCTAGTATTGGGTGGCATTGTGTTGTTGTTTATCGATAAATATTTTGAAAAAATGGCGACCAAAAATGAAATCAGCTACCAAGATGCCGTGAAAATAGGCTTATTTCAATGTATTGCCATGATTCCAGGCGTATCTAGGTCTGCAGCTACCATCATCGGTGGCATGAACCAAGGCCTCTCTCGCAAAGATTCTGCAGAATTTTCATTCTTTTTGGCTGTTCCAACTATGTTTGCTGCAGCTGCCTACAAATTGCTCAAAGCTTTTAAGAGTGGCTCGCTCACTTTTTCTTCTAATGATATTCAACTATTATTGGTAGGAAATGTCGTGGCTTTTATTGTAGCAATGATTGCTATTCGATTTTTTATTAATTATCTTCAAAAATATGGGTTTAAGCTATTTGGATATTATAGAATAGCCGTCGGTCTATTGATACTCATTTTATTGGCATTCGGATTTGAATTAAATATTGTATGACAGACGAAAGAAATGAGGTCATTCTGATTGATAAACCTCTAAAATGGACATCCTTTGATGTTGTCAATAAAATTCGATGGGCAGGAAAATATAAAAAAGTTGGACATGCCGGTACTTTAGACCCACTTGCAACGGGATTATTAATTCTATGTACCGGTAAAAAAACCAAAGAAATTGACTTGTATCAAGCCCAAGAAAAAGAATATACAGGAACTTTAGTCTTGGGCAAAACAACTCCTTCAATTGATTTGGAAACTGATTTTGACGCTGAATATCCCATTCATCACATTACAGAAGAGATGATTAATGGAGTCGTACAGCAGCTTAGTGGCGAAATAGAGCAAATTCCACCAGCACATTCTGCCATCAAAATAAATGGAAAAAGAGCATACGAATCGGCAAGGAAAGGACAAGAAATCGAGATAAAAGCAAGAAAAGTTACTATAACAACCTTTGAAATTGTCGAAAATGCCTTCCCGACAATTCATTTTCGTATCGTTTGCTCGAAGGGAACTTATATACGAAGTTTGGTGAGGGATTTTGGACAATTGCTACATTCAGGAGCATATATGAGTGCTTTAAGGCGTACAAGAATCGGTGACTTCAACATTGAAAATGCCCATACAATCGAGGCATTTTTAGAAAGTCTGCCTCCTAGAGACAGTATTTTATCCAATAATACCTAAAATTGACAGAGTATTGAAAATATATTATCACCTTTCTGATTTTGAACCCGTCAAAAATGCAACAGTAACCAGTGGTACTTTTGACGGTGTTCATTTGGGACACCAAAAAATCTTACAGATTCTTAAAAAAGAGGCTGCATCTATCGACGGAGAGTCTGTTGTGATGACATTTTGGCCTCACCCCCGTACGGTTGTTTCTCAAGATAGTCAAGATTTGAAATTATTGAGTACAATTGAAGAAAAAATAGACTTGCTCGAAAAATTTGGTGTTCAACATTTACTTTTAGTGCCTTTTACACGAGAATTTTCCGAGCTAAGCTCCGATGATTTTGTTCAAAAAATTCTAATCAACAAAATTGGAACTAAAAAGCTCATTATTGGATACGACCATCGGTTTGGAAAAAACAGAGAGGGAAGTTTTGAGTATCTACAAAATAACTCTTCAAAATTTGGGATAAATATACAAGAAATACCCAAACAAGAAATCGAAAATCTGACCATTAGCTCTACAAAAATTAGAGAATCTCTGCTAAATGGCGAAATCGAAGTAGCCAACGAACTTCTTGGAAGATTGTACAGCTTTCATGGGATTGTTGTGAAAGGAAGACAATTGGGCAGAACGATTGGCTTTCCAACCGCTAATGTACAGGTTAGCGAAGCTTATAAATTGATTCCCTCAAATGGAGTATATGCCGTGAAAGTTTTTCTAAGAAATTCATGGTATTCGGGAATGATGAATATTGGCAATCGCCCGACGGTGGATGGCATTGGAAGAACACAAGAGGTAAATATTTTCGATTTTAAAGACGATATTTATGGCGAAAAAATCCAAGTAGAACTCGTTTCTTATATTCGGAAAGAAATCAAATTTAATGATATTACCCTTCTCAAAGCACAAATTTTGCTTGACAAAGACAATTGTATTCGTATTTTATCAACAATAATATGATTGAGATTTTTGTAGAAATCGTCGGATGGCTCGGCTCGATATTAATCGTTGGCTCCTATTATCTAAACATTCAGGGGAAAATCGAGTCAAATGATTCAAGATATATTTGGGCAAATTTAATCGGAGGAATATTTTTCATCCTCAATACAATAAGTCACCAAGCATATCCATCTGCTTTTGTAAATATTATTTGGGTAATCATCGCTATTGGAGCTATCATCAAAAACAATAGTCGGTCTTCCAAACTTTAGAAAACCGACTATTATTTTCAACTAATGGATTATTTTTCTATCTGCTCGGCATTTTGAGTTCTTGAGAAAGTCAGAATATCACCTTCTCCCGGATAATCCACAAAAATTGTATCTCCCTCCTGCACATCCCCTTTCAGGATTTCTTCTGCCAAAGGGTCTTCTACATATTTTTGGATTGCCCTATTCAAAGGTCTTGCACCATACTGCTGGTCATAGCCACGTTCTGCCAAGAAATCCTTCGCTTTTTCACTCAATTCAATATAATAGCCAATATTAGCAATACGAGCAACCAATTTCGACAAAGAAATATCAATAATCTTATGAATATCTTCCCTACTAAGAGAATTAAAGACAATGACATCATCAAGGCGATTCAAAAATTCGGGTGAAAATGTTTTTTTCAGTGCATTCTGAATCGTACTTTTCACCATATCATCTTGACTATCTTGACGAGATTTTGTAGCAAATCCAATCCCAGTTCCAAAATCTTTCAAATCTCTCACACCAATATTAGAAGTCATAATAATGATGGTATTTCTAAAGTCCACCCTACGCCCCAAACTATCTGTCAAAATCCCATCATCTAATACTTGCAACAGAATATTATACACATCAGGATGAGCCTTTTCAATTTCATCCAACAAGACCACCGAATAAGGCTTTCTTCTGATTTTTTCGGTTAATTGTCCACCTTCTTCATAGCCCACATATCCTGGAGGAGCCCCAACCAATCGAGAAATGCTAAATTTCTCCATGTACTCACTCATATCAATTCTTACGAGAGCATCTTCTCTATCAAAAAGATACGTTGCCAGCGTTTTTGCTAACTCAGTTTTACCAACACCCGTAGGGCCCAAGAAGATAAAAGAGCCAATAGGTTTTTTAGGGTCTTTCAGACCAACTCTTGTCCTTTGAATAGACTTCACCAATTTTTCTACTGCCGTATCCTGGCCAACAATTTTGCCACGCAGAGCATCACCCATGTTCAGAATTTTCTCACCATCATTCATATTTACACGTTTGACAGGAATGCCCGTCATCATTGCAATAACATCAGCGACATTATCTTCGGTAGCCGTATAACGTTTGGTTTTTGCCTCTTCTTCCCAAGCCAATTTAGCAGCCTCCAATTGTTCGAGCAATTTCTTTTCCCTATCACGGAGTTGGGCAGCCTCTTCGTATCTTTGGCTTTTTACTACCTGATTCTTTTCTTTCTTAATTTGCTCCACTTGTTCCTCAAGTACCACAATATCTTCAGGTACAGAAATATTATTGATGTGTACCCTAGCCCCTACCTCATCCAATACATCAATGGCTTTATCTGGCAAATATCTATCAGTAATATAC
>CAYUFZ010000083.1:2073-10543 GCA_964444025.1 uncultured Emticicia sp. | reverse complement strand
CAGTCCGCTTTGGGACTGCAAAACTACTAAAAGAATTTTATAATCCAAAAAATATTCCTAAAAAATTAAATATTTTTTTATTTAAAGCTTTTTTCAACAAAAAAACCATTAAATTCTTATAATTTCAGCCCCAATAGCGTTCAAACGTTTGTCGATGTCTTGATAGCCACGATCAATTTGTTCGATATTATCAATAATACTCGTTCCATCGGCAGAAAGGGCGGCAATCAACAAAGAAACCCCAGCACGAATATCGGGTGATGACATTCGGATACCTCTTAGATTATGCTCACGATTCAGGCCAATGACATTGGCACGGTGCGGGTCGCAGAGAATAATCTGAGCCCCCATTTCTATCAATTTATCTACAAAAAACAATCGACTTTCAAACATTTTTTGATGAATCAATACCGCTCCTTTCGCCTGAATCGCTGTCACCAATATAATTGAAATTAAATCTGGTGTGAAACCAGGCCATGGTGCATCATATATTGTCAAGATAGAACCATCAATCAAAGAGCTTATTTCATAGTGTTTTTGAGCAGGGATAAAAATATCGTCTCCTCTAAACTCCATCTGAATACCCAATTTTTTAAATACATCTGGTATAATGCCTAATTCTGCAATTTGGCAATTTTTAATAGTTATCTCCGATTGAGTCATTGCTGCCAAACCTATGAAACTTCCAATTTCAATCATATCTGGCAACATGGTATGCTCGCAGCCTCCCAACTCATTCACACCCTCAATCGTCAATAAATTCGAACCTATCCCTTCAATCTTTGCCCCCATACGGACGAGCATTTTCGACAATTGCTGTAAGTATGGCTCACAAGCCGCATTATAGATGGTCGTTTTCCCTTCTGTCATCGCAGCAGCCATCAATACATTGGCAGTTCCCGTGACAGAAATTTCATCCATCCACACATAAGCTCCTTTCATATTTGAGCCATCGACACTATAAAAAGCATCATTCGGTTCATAACTAAACGTTGCTCCTAATTTTTGGAATCCCGTAAAGTGCGTATCTAATGGGCGGCGACCGATTTTATCTCCTCCTGGTCTTGGGGCTTTCCCTTTGCCAAAGCGAGCCAACATAGGGCCCAGCAACATAATCGACCCTCTGAGCGATGCCGCTTTCTCCTTGTATGCTTCTGTCTCGAAATATTCAAAGTTCACTTCATCTGCCTGGAAACTATAAGAACCTTCCGCTACTTTTTTGCGTTTCACACCCATATCTTCCAATAATTCCATCAATTTATTGACATCACGAATATTGGGAATGTTATGAATCGTCACTGGCTCTTTTGTCATCAACACCGCACAAATAATTTGCAATGCTTCATTCTTAGCCCCCTGAGGGATGATTTCTCCCGTTAGTTTTTTTCCTCCTGTAATTTTAAAAGATGCCATTGTCTATTTTCAAGCTAAATTGTACTTTGTTTTTTTATGAATTTTCGTCTTAATTTTTCTTTCTCTTATTTCCATTGAAATTTCTTTCGGAATGTTTATGGTACGGACTTCCATAACTTTTGCTTCTGTCGCTTCTATCGCTTTTTTCTCTCTCTCTGAAACGCTCATTGCCCGTGGCACTGCGATCTTTGCTAGCATAAAAATTCGTAGAAGTTCTCTGACGGTGCGAACTCCCATCTTTGGGTGCAGATTCCAACAATCCTTCTTTTCTAAGGTCATTGATTTCTGCTTGTAGTTTATAATCCGAGAGCTCCAAGATTTGTTGCAAACAATCACCAGTTTCAATCATGTCTTTATTCCAAGACTGATAAAATCCTTTCATCAATCGAACCATATACGACACAAAAGCTTTTCGTTCGTCATAATCAGTCGTTCCGACTGCTTTTGCTACCAAAAGCTCCAAATTTCTGCCATATAATCGATGCTTTAGTTGATGTTGGTTATAGAAAACCTGCATCGGTTTTTTTCCTAATATTTCTTTGGGCGGTGGAGGAAAAGGGCTATCTACATCCAAGTCAAAATTGGTAATTACATATAAATCATCCCATAGTTTTTTGGAATAATCCACACCTTCACGCATATTCGGATGAATCTGACGCATGAGTTCAATCAAAATATGAGCATATTTGGTGCGTTGGTCTCTTTCGGGTAAGCTGACGATATAATCTGCCAGCTTTTGAATGTTGCTTCCGTATTCTTTCACAGAATTATTAAATCAAAATTTGATGTTCAAAATAGTACGTTATTCTTCAGTATTATGGGATAAAGTTACATTTTTTTTGATTATATCCCACAATGAAAGGCAAAAGTAAGAAAAAATAAACTTTGGGTTAAATTTTTCTCTAATTTTGAATAAAAATTCATAGTCAGATATGTTAATGAATGCCAAAAAGGCTGTTTTCTTATTCTCCCTTTATGCTTTCCTGAGTGGTTGCAGTCCGGTGATTACTAAAAATGTATTGGAGGAAAGCAATCTTCCCAAACGTGAGTTTAGGGCTGTATGGGTAGCAACTATTGACAATATCGATTGGCCTTCCAAAAAGGGTTTGTCTTCGGAAATACAACAACAAGATTTTAGAAAAATTCTTCAGCAGCAACAAAGCTACGGCATGAATGCTGTGCTGGTTCAGGTTCGAGCGGCTGCGGATGCCTTTTATACTCGCAGCCGTGAGCCATGGTCGGAATGGTTGTCTGGCGAGCAAGGAAAAGCTCCCTATCCTTTCTATGACCCCCTGACATTCATGATTCAGGAAACTCACCAGCGTGGCATGGAATTTCATGCTTGGCTCAACATGAATAGAGGAACTTATAGAAATTCTAAAACCATTGCCCAAGACCACATTACATTGCTAAAGCCAGACTGGTTTCTGACTTATGGTGGAAATAAATTTTTCAACCTAGGTATTCCAGAAGTTCGTGAATATATTACTTCAATTGTATCGGATATTGTCAAAAACTACGATGTGGACGGCATTCATTTTGATGATTATTTTTATCCTTATGTATTGCCCAACGAAATTTTACGAGATTATGAGACCTTTCTCAAATACAATAAGGGTTTCAAAAATATCGAAGATTGGCGAAGAAACAATGTCGATTTGGTCATTAAAAGCATTTCAGACCTCATCAAAAAAGAAAAACCAAGGGTCAAGTTTGGCATCAGTCCATCGGCAGTTTGGCGAAATCAAAGCAAAGACCCAGAAGGCTCTGCCACCAAAGCGGGGCAACCTTCCTACGACAATCTTTTTGCGGATACCCGAAAATGGGTTCGAGAAGGTTGGATTGATTATATCATGCCTCAAATTTATTTTAGTTTCGAGTCAGATAAGGTTCCATATCAAACCCTCACCGACTGGTGGGCAAGCAATGTCATTATCCGTCATTTGTATATCGGACATGCCGCCTATCGCCAAAAAGCCGAAAGCTCTGAACCAGGTTGGAACAAACCCTCTCAGATTTCTAATCAAATCCGATACAATCGCTCTCGAAAAAATGTCTATGGCAGTGCATTTTTTAGTGCCAATTCACTACTAAAAAATGACTTATCTCTTAGTGACTCTCTAAAAAAATTATTTGCCCGCCCTGCTCTCATGCCTAAGATGCCTTGGAAAGACAATGTCCCGCCAATGCCTCCTAAATTATTGTATGCGAGAAAAAAAGCAGATAATAGTGTCGAAGTTGCTTGGCAGGATTCTCCGCAAAAACCCAAAGATAAAGAGGAAACTTATGGCTTTGTGATTTATCGCTTTTTTATCGATGAACCTATCAATACCGAAAATGTAGCAAAAATGGTAGCCATTGTACGAAACGAAGGATTGCTCGTTTACCGAGATAAAAACCTATCTTTGCAAAAAAAATATAAATACGTCGTTACGGCTCTGGACAGACTGCACAATGAAAGTGCAGCAAGCAATATTGTTCAACTAAAATAAGCATTTTATATGGGGTTTTTGCTTTGGCTCAAAAGAATTGTTTGGCTCTTGGGATTTTACATGGTTCTAAGAGGATTATTTTTGGTATTTAACTATTCTTCTTTCGGAAAATTCGATTTTTCGAGCATTATGCTAGCCTTTGTCAATGGGCTTCGATTTGACCTCTCTGCCATTTTTATTTCTAATATATTGCTCACTATCTTTAGTTTTTTGCCAATTTTTAAAAAAACTAAAATTCAGCAAAACTTCCTACAAACCCTCTATATAGGCATTAATATTCCTCTTTTTTGGCTCAATATTGCCGATGTCGAATATTATAAATTTATTGGCAGACGTACCATATTCGATGTTTTTGGCATCATCGGCGACATTCGACAACAAGCATTCAGTTTATTGCGTTCGTATTGGTATTTGCTACTCATTTGGGTTATTCTTTCTTATATTTTCATCAAAGGTTCGCAGGCAATTCTGGGTAAAAACAATACCTCTTCTATTCAATCAAACCCTAAAATATGGCATCGAGTTATGACTTTGATAGGATTATTGGGGCTAACCATTCTGATTTTTAGGGGTGGTTTCCAAGAAAAACCACTGCGAATCAATCAAGCTTTTGAACAACACGATGCTCATTTAGGTAATTTGAGCCTAAATACAAGCTTCACATTTTTAACGACAATCGATGCCAAAGGTACAGAAAAAGTTCATTTTTTCCCGTCTAATCAAGAGGCATTACAAATATTTCACAACCATTCACCAGAAAAAATATTCCTGCCAACTCGTCAAAACAACGTTGTCATTATTATTCTGGAAAGCTTTGCCAAAGAATACATGGGTTTTCATAATAACCATCGTGGTTATACTCCTTTTTTAGATTCGCTGGCAGCCAAAGGGATTTTTATGGACAATTGCTTCGCTAATGGCAGAGAATCCATTATGGCTGTACCTGCCATTACGGCTTCCATTCCCCAATTAATGGACGAGCCTTTTATTACTTCCAAATATCAATCCAATCGGTTTCGTGGAATGGGAGATTTGATGAAAGAAAACAATTATTCTTCGTTATTTTTTCATGGAGCAAGAAATGGCTCAATGGGATTTGAGGCTTTTTCGCAATTGGCAGGTTTTGATGCTTATTTTGGACTAAATCAGTACCCCAAAGATAAAAAAGAGGAAGATTTTGATGGAAATTGGGGGATTTTTGATGAACCTTACCTCCATTATTTTGCAGATGAACTAACGAAAACTAAAAACCCCTTTCTTTCGTGTGTTTTTACCTTGAGTTCGCATCATCCTTATGCCATTCCTCGCCAATATTGGCATCGATTCCCCAAAGGAAATGCCCCCATACACGAAAGTATTGGGTATAGTGATTTTGCTTTGAAGCAATTCTTTGAATATGCCTCCCAACAACCTTGGTATCATAATACCCTGTTTGTAATCACTGCCGACCATACGCAAATGAATACCGAAGCATCGTACCGCTCAACCATCGGACAGTACCGAGTGCCTTTGATATTTTTTCATCCAAATTCAATGGTACAACAAGAAATGAATCGACAAATAGACAAACAAAAAATTTGTCAGCATGTCGATATTTTCCCAACGGTTTTGGACTTTTTACAAATGCCTTCCAAACAAATTTTACCTTTCGGTCAATCCATTTTTGTTAATAAACCAGGTGTAGCCTTCCACTATAATTCAGGTATTTTTCGTCTATTTTTCAAAGATAATCAATCAAAAATAGCCTATTCTGAAATGGACATTGATGGGAATATTTTTTTCTTTGACGAACAAAAAAACCGAATCCAACCTGCTAAGTCGGATTCGGCAAAACTACGCCAAATGCTTCAAGCATATATCCAATATTACCGCAATGGCTTAATCGACAATGACTGGATTCACTAAATTTATTTCGCTTGTCTTTTACTCCAAAAACTAGCTAATAGAGAACCATTAACATTCATGATTGGTCCAAAAAGAGCTGGGGCAATACCAATCGTACCAAGCTTGCCCATTGATTTTGCCAAGCCAGATGCCAAACCCGCATTTTGTAATCCAACTTCTATGGCTATGGTTCGACAATCTTGCTCTGGCAATTTGAACAGACGTGCCGCAAAGTATCCAAGAGTAAAACCGCCAATATTATGTATAAAGGTCGCTAAAATCAAACTTAAACCTACTGTTTGTAGCGATTTTTGACCAGTTGCTGTAATAATCATAATAATAACGGCAATGCCTGCCATCGAAATTTTAGGTAAAATACTTTGCATCCAAACGCCCCTTTCTTTCAATAGTTTATTGATAACAAAACCCAATCCGACGGGCAAGATAATCATTTTTGAAATATCCCAAGTCATGCTCCAAAAATCCACTTCTATAAACTCCCCTCCCAATATTTTCATCAGAAAAGGGGTTAAAATTGGAGCCAAAAGAGTAGCAAAAGAAGTAATCGTAATAGACAAAGCGACGTTTGCTTTGGCAATATAAGACATCACGTTAGAAGCCAAACCACTTGGCGAAGTTCCGATTAATATGATTCCAGCAGCAATTTCGGGCGGAAAATCAAAGAAGGAAGCAATGGCATAACCCAACATAGGCATAATGGTAAACTGACATGCCAAGCCTATCAAAACCGCCTGAGGCATTTTGATAATTCCAACAAAATCGTCATAACTCATGGTTGTCCCCATCCCAAACATGATAATTTGCAACAATGGGATGATGAGTTCTTTCAACTGAAAATCTCCTACTTGAAGAAAATACTCAGGGAATAAATAGGCAAGTCCGGCTGCCAAAATGATGAAAATTGTAAAAGAATAGGTTTTCATAAATCGTCAATTATATATTGTATTTTAGGCTTTAGGGTGTGCTTGTTCAAATATTTTTTTCAGTTTTTCAATCGAATTATGTGTATAAATCTGCGTAGCTTGCAAGCTGCTATGCCCCAATAATTCTTTAATGGAATTTAATTCGGCACCCCTGTTGAGTAAATGTGTCGCAAAACTATGCCTCAAAACATGGGGACTTTTCTTTTCCAAGGAAGTCACCATTCCTAAATATTTTTTCACCAATCGCTGCACAAACATCGGATAAGCCTGCTCCCCTCCATCTGTCAAAATCAAAAAATCATCTATCTTTCCCAAATCTTTTCTTTTGTCCATATAATCTTTAAGCAATTGGGTTAGTGTCGGATAAATGGGTATCACCCTTTCTTTGTTTCCTTTCCCCAACACCTTTATTGTCTGATTATAAAAATCGATTGAAGCTATATTTAAATGAATCAATTCGGACAAACGAATGCCTGTACCATAGAGAAGTTCAATGACGAGCTTATCTCTTATCCCCGACCAATCATCCGAAAATTCAATTTCTTCTAATAGATTTTCTAAAGGAGCTTCTTCTACATATTTAGGCAATTTCTTTTTCTTTTTCAGGGCTTGTACCTTTGCCATTGGGTCAATTTCGATTATTTTTTCTCGAAGCAGATAAGCATAAAAACTCCTCAGTGTAGCAATGGCACGATTGATGCTGGAATGTTCGCCTTTTTTCTCAACCATACTTGCTACCCAAGAGCGAATGATGGGATAATCGGCTTTCTCAGGGGCTATATTTTCATAATATTTATGTAAATACTTTGAAAATTTCTTCAAATCACTTTCATAAGATTTGATAGTGTATGGACTCAGGTGCTTTTGGCGATGTATGTAGTTTAAAAACGAAGAAACCATATCAACAGAATAATTTCTGCTAATATGGTTTAAAATATATTAGTTTGCAATATTTTGTATTCAAACAATTTTAATTGCTTTCTAAAATATTACATTTCTTCGTTTTGTCTCAATTTGCCGACATAAGTAGCATGAATAACTTCATTACGACGAGCTACTGACGGTTTTTCAAAAGCCTGACGCTTACGCAATTGACGTAAAACACCCGTTTTCTCAAATTTTTTCTTAAAACGTTTCAACGCTTTATCAATAGATTCGTTTTCTTTAACGTTAATTACTAACATAGATATACACCTCCTTTTGTTTGGGTTGCAAAATTGAGTATTTTTCGTCGGAAAAGCAATTTTTTATAAAAAAAACTCTGCATTTTCTCCTTATTATCAAATAAATAGCTTATTTCGCAACAATATAATAGAAAATTATGAAAAAAGCGGTTATCGATTTAGGGACGAATACTTTCCATGTGTTGATTTTTGAGGATAAACAATTGATTTTCAGTGAATCTATTGCTGCCAAAATTGGTATGGGTGGCATCAGTGAAGGGATAATCTCGGAGGAGGCTACGCAACGAGCACTGGGGGTTTTGAATAAATTTTGTGAAAGCCTCGATGCTCATGCCATTGATAGGGCAGATGTGAAAGCATTTGGTACTAGTGCCATTCGGAATGCAATCAATCAAAATGATTTTATTCAACGAATCCAACAACATACAGGGATTTCTATCACCGTGATTTCGGGAGAAGAAGAAGCAACATTGATTTATCAAGGAATATTGGCGGCTATGCCAATTCCCGATACTTCTTTGGTAATAGATATCGGCGGGGGGAGTGTTGAATG
>CAYUFZ010000083.1:0-2063 GCA_964444025.1 uncultured Emticicia sp. | reverse complement strand
GGTGGACAACGATTAATGGATAAATTCATGAAAACTGACCCAATTTCGAGGCGTTCAATCGATTTCATGGATGATTATCTTCGAGAACAATTATTACCTTTGGCAAATGCTTGCCATCAATATGCTCCCCAGATTCTGATTGGTTCATCGGGTTCTTTCGATACACTTATCGATATGTATTATGAAAAAAAACAACTCGATAAAGGAGATAAAGTTGCTTTCGACTATGAATTAAGCGAATTTTATTGGGCATACGAACAGCTTGTTTTTCAGAATCATGAGGCACGATTAGCCATTCCAGGAATGATACCCCTACGTGTTGATATGATTGTGGTCGCCATGTGCTTGATTCGATTCGTCATTCAGAGTTTAGGTATTCAACAAATCAAAGTATCGAGTTATTCGCTCAAAGAAGGAGCAATGGCTCATTTTTCCTAAATTTTATGCCATAAATTTATCACAAACGCAACAAAAGACCGACAACCAAAGCATTTTCGTTATCGATTTCATCGGTTGTCCGTCTTTTTCGATAAATATACCGATAGCCGAACTCGCTTTCGAGGTGTTTTCCAAAAGAATGGTTGAATGTAAGACCCATCTGATTTTGCTCGTATTTTTTCGAAGAGTTGGGAGGAACGCCTAAAAGAAATTCTTGAAGAAAAACCAAATCGTTGTTTTTCCCAATCGGATATCTGTATTGAAAACGTTCACGCAATCTACCTGTTTTTCTATCTACAAATGTTCGGTATTCGTATTGGGTACGACATTGTAAAGTCCCTTTGCCAATTTTTTTGAACCATTCAATGCCTGGGGTATATCTCCATTCGACCGTTGCTGCTCGAAGAAAATCTACTGCATTTCCCAACAAAGGGGATGAATGCCAACGAGATAGTGCAAAACTAAACAAAAAACTACCTTGGCGATAACCAACCGTTATCCGTTGGGCATCCAACAAAGGGCTGTTTAAAAAGTTTATTTTAGAAACCCGAAAATCGTTTTGACGACGGTAAGCCACATCCGTCGAAACAGAAATTTTATTAAATTGCTTGCTTATCAATAATCTCGACCAAACAGAAGTATGCGAATAGGTTTGGGCTTGCAGTTTAACAGAAGAAATCATCAATACTACAAAAAACAATGAACTTCTTAAACGCATCATATCATCTTAATTAAATACAAAAATTCTTGAGTTAGGAGAATTTGCAAAATTAAACCAAATTAGCATGAAAACATATTAAAAAATTAAGCAACTCTGTTAATTCAGGTTTTAGATAATATTCAAATCTCTTGATTTTATTACAAAAATGTGTAATTTTGTCTGTATCTCAAGCAATTCCCTATGAAAGCAAAGTATATCAATCCTTATACAGACTTCGGTTTTAAAAAAATCTTCGGCGAAGATGCCAGCAAACCTTTGCTTATTGATTTTTTAAACTCCATTTTGCCCGAAAAACATAAAATCATCGAACTAAATTTTAAAAACAACGAACAACTTGGCTCTACCGAAATAGACAGAAAAGCCATTTACGATATTTATTGTGAAAATGACAAAGGTGAAAAGTTTATTGTCGAGTTGCAAAAAGCAAAACAAAACTATTTCAAAGAAAGAACCATTTTTTATGCTACTTTCCCTATTCGGGAACAAGCCGAAAAAGGAGAATGGAACTATCACCTCAAAGCCGTTTACTGCATCGGTATTTTGGACTTCACATTTGACGACTACGACTCTGATGCTGAAAAAAACGACTATTTACATACCATCAATCTCAAAAATCAACATGGAAAAGTTTTCTACGACAAACTAACTTATGTCTATTTAGAAATGCCCAATTTCATTAAAAAGGAAAATCAGCTTCAAACTCGTTTGGATAAATGGCTATACTTCATCAAGCATTTGGAAGATTTTCAAAACATCCCAGCTATTTTTTCAGACGAGGTATTCGAAATAGCTTTTGAAAAAGCCGAATTAGCTAATTTGGGGCAAATTGACTTAGACAAATACGAATCCAGCCTAAAAGTATATCGTGACCTCAAAAGTGTCATTGATACTGCTTTCGACGAAG
>CAYUFZ010000082.1:10079-10655 GCA_964444025.1 uncultured Emticicia sp. | reverse complement strand
CTTCAGTCCAATTAGCAGTTTTAGAAATAGGACAAACAATATTTTCTTGAATAATTAAATTTCTAACGCCTTCCAAATCTTCTGCTCCAAGCAAACGCCCCATTTCGTTAAGTAATGCTTGTGCTTTTTCAGACTGACCTTCGGCCGCATATTGCTCGGCTTTTCCTTCTAATAATTGGTCGGCACGGTATCGCTTTTTGCTATCCTTATTGTCAATCATTGGGTCATTGAAACCGTCCACGTGTCCAGAAGCTTTCCAAGTCAATGGGTGCATAAAAATTGAAGCATCGATACCCACGATATTGTCGTGTAGCTGTGTCATTGCTTTCCACCAAGCTGATTTTAGGTTGTTTTTTAATTCAACTCCATTTTGACCGTAATCATAAACAGCTTGAAGTCCATCATATATTTCGGACGAAGGGAATACAAAGCCATATTCTTTGGCATGGCTGATGATGTCTTGAAGACTTATTGCAGGTTGACTCATTTAATTGGTTATTTATTCAATGAAACAGTATTTGAGGCTGTTTTTTCTAAATTATTATTAATTTTTATTAAAAAATATCTACAAAAAAG
>CAYUFZ010000082.1:5331-10069 GCA_964444025.1 uncultured Emticicia sp. | reverse complement strand
AATAATTTTGAAAAATTATCAATTTGCTGTCGATTATGAAAAAAATTATCAATTACCTTAAAAATCTATTGAGCCTTTCTGTGGCTGAGGCAAAAGCCGTTGTTCTCTTACTTTTACTAATCTTTTTATTTATTGGGGCAATGTTTATTTCTGATTATTGGTTTGGGAATGAATCGCAAAATTTAGTCATTTATTCTCCCAAAATGTTAGATAGCATGACGTTCATTGTAGAAAAACAAGCTAAAATGAACGATTATACTGCTGAGAAAAAAGTTTCGTTTGCTTCTTCTCCTTCAAAAAAGTATCGTCTGTTTAATTTTAATCCAAATGAATTGACGGCTACTCAATTCCAAGAATTGGGCTTGCCAAAATTTCTTGCCGAGCGTATTATTAATTTTAGAAGTAAAGGTGGGAAATTTAGGAATAAAGAAGATTTATCAAAAATATATGGACTTTCTACCGAAAAATACGAAGAATTAGAGCCTTTCATTCGTTTGCCAGCGGTAGAGGTGGAGGCTAAAAATATTATTCAAGAAGAAAAGGTATTGCCGAAAGTAGAACCTTTGTATGCCAAAAATGAAGCAAAATCGGTTGTAAAATTTGATTTGAATACTGCTGATACGTCGATTTTTAAGAAAATAAATGGCATTGGCTCTGGATTTGCCAAACGTATTGTGAAGTATCGGGATTTATTGGGGGGCTTTGTCAGCAAAGAACAAATTCGTGAAGTCTATGGCTTACCGATTGAAACAGCAGATGAAATTCTGAAAAATTCCTACCTTCAATCCAAAGTAAAACCATTGAATATCAATACTTTAGATGCAAAATCATTGAGGCATCCTTATTTAAAACCATTTCAAGCCAAATCAATTGTGAGCTATCGTGAGCAACATGGATTGTATAAAAATATCAATGATTTGAAAGCCTTGAAAACATTAGATGAGGAAACGATTGCTAAAATTGAAGCTTATTTGGAGTTTTGAGAATTTGTCCGATAATACATCAAAATATTATCGGACAAATTATTAAAATTTGAAATTATAAGATAAAGAAGGTATTGGAGCTCCAAAAACCACTAATTTATAGGTATTGATGGCAGTTCCTTGGCTTCTGACAAAAACAGAATAGGCATTTTTCTTTCCGTAAAGATTATAAACCGTAAAAGTAAAATGGCTTTTGAATCGTTTGTCTTTCATGCCAGGTTGGTAGATATTCCAAGCAAAATCCAAGCGATGGTAATCGGGCAATCGGGCATTGTTTCTGACTCCATAGTATGGATAAGTTCTGCCTTGATAGATTAACAAACCTTCGGGAAGAGTGTAAGGTCTGCCGGTACTATAAGTGAAATTAAACGAAAAATCATGATGAGTCCCTTGATTGATGATAACAGAGGCATTGAACGAGTGCGGTCTGTCGTAATTAGCTGAATACCAGTTGCCAAAATTGATTTGTTCACCAAAACTAGCCCCCTCCGACACTCGGTTTTGTGAACGAGAGTAGGTATAATTAATCCAGCCTGTTGTTTCTCCTTTTTTCTTTGAAAACATTACCTCAAGTCCATAAGAGCGATTTTTTCCTTGTAAGAGCTGCGTCTCAGGGTTGGAAGAAAGCAAAAAGTCGGCTCCAGGTTTGAAATCGATGATGTTATTGGTCAAGCGATAATAAGCTTCCAAAGAAAAATCGTAAATATTACTTCTGAAATTATGAAAAAATCCTCCAGAAAGTAAATGACTGCTTTGTGGTCTGATATTTTCATCAGAAGTTTTCCAGCGAGATGTTGGCAAGGGAGTAGTCGTATTGGTTACTACCTGCACATATTGTCGCATGAGATTATAACCTAATTTTATAGAAGATTTATCAGAAACAGAATATTTCAAGCCCATTCTTGGTTCAAAACCGCCATAGCTTTTCATCACTTGTCCTTTATTATAAGAAATGGTATCGATTATAGAAAAGGCATCTTTGGGCTTATTGGGAGCATAAATGTTCGTATTTCCAGGCCCAAGTGCAAAAAATTGCGAGTATCTCGTCCCGATAGTCATGGTTGCTTTTGGCGAAAAGGTAATTTCGTCTTCGATGTGAATGCCTGTTTCTAATGAATATTCTTTTGGTGTATTGATAGAGAGTACACTTTTACTTGTACCAGGAACTAAGTCGCCGGGAGAAATTTCATAACGGGTGGCACTAACTCCTCCTTCAATGGTGTGCTTGCCTTTGGAATAATTGAGATTTGATTTTAATTGTTGATATTTTATTCCTGAAACCAACGCTACTTTATTGTCTGAGTTTACTTCAGGTAATAAAGTTTTTGGCACGTAATCTGCTGATACAAAGGTAGTTTGTAAGTTTAGATTATTGGATAATGCAGAGAACCATCTTGCCGAAAAGCTTTTACTTTGATAATCGTATTGGGTAGAAGAAGCATTGATAGCTCCAATTCCTCCAAGTAATTTTGTTTGGAAAAAGTCTTTACTGAAATACCCAGAAAAAGTAAAGGTATTTTTAGTATTAATTTTCCAAAATAGTTTTGTAACCAAATCAGCAAAATTTGCTTTAATATCCTTTAATTTAGGCGTGACGATTGGTAGTAAAAAATCATTATAAGAAGCCCTTCCCGAAACCATAATGCCTAGCTTATCTTTAATCAAAGGCGTATTGATGGTCAATCGATTTGAGACGAAACTGATGCCCCCGCTCATTTGAAATTTATCCAAAGACGGTTTTTGTAAAGCAACATCCATCACAGAAGCAACCCGCCCACCAAATCGGGCAGGGGTATTGCCTTTATAAACCTCCACACTTGAGGCTGCTTCCGACGGAAAAGCCGTAAATAAGCCAAACATGTGCGTAGGATTAAATATTGGAATATCATCAACCAACAATAAATTTTGGTCGGTTGTTCCTCCACGAATATTCACGCCGTTGGAGGCTTCTCCTACACTTGTAACGCCAGGCAACATCTGCAAGCCTCTCAAAATATCAATTTCGCCGATTGCTGCCGGTAATTTTCTCAAGGTTTTAATGCTTAGTTGGGATACGCCCAATAAAGGACGTTGAATATTTGCTTCAGACCCTTTACTCGAAACAATAACTTCTTCCAATTCGTTTTCCAAGGGTCGGATGAAATAGTTCTTACGAATATCTTGATGAAGGTAAATTGTCTCTCGAATAGGCCTATATCCGACAAATTTTATCGAAACAGCATGCTCGCCTTCGGGCAAAGAAAAATTGAAATTCCCTTTTTCATCTGTCAATCCACCATATTTCCCAAAGTCGATATTGACAGAAGCCTTGTAAAGAGGTTTTCCATCTAATGTATCTTTGATAGCACCACTAAATTTAAAATTTTGGGCAATTCCTTCGGAGAAACAAAAAAATACAATTAATAATATATAGAGTTTTTTCATGTCAAATCAATTTTTATCTAATTTATTCAACCCAACCTTTTGGCTTATTGGGTGTACGTGTCAAACTTTGGGTACAAGCGGCATAGGGAGGACGGGTTAAGTCGCTACCAATGGGCTCTGGACTAAGCGGATGGTCTAATAATCCAACTGGCTTCAAATTCTTTCCTACGGCATCAGCCCTATCAATCCAATATCGTGCTTTTCGAACACTTGTGACCATAAAAAAACCAGCAACCGCCTCATCGGGCTTGTTGATATTTTTGATATTTCCAATCAATGCTGCTGGAGGGGTATCTACTAAACTGCCGTTGTTTTGTACTTGATCTGCCAATAATTTAAAATATCGGTATGCTTCCTCTGAAATGGATTGTTGTTTGATTTCAATCAGAGCTCCTTTAATACCATAATATGGGATTTTTGCAATCAATCGGTTGGAAATTGATTTGCCATTGGAATAGCTGTCGCTAAATACATTTAATTCTTTATTTGATAATATTTCCCAACAATCCCCTGGGCAAAAATAATCAAAAGTCTGTCCCGCAAACGAGCGTTCTTCACGGCATCTGGCAGGTGCAGGTGTTAGAAAATATCTGCCGTTGAAACAAGTGGCACACACACTTTGTCTTTCCCAAAGTTTCCATGACCACAAATAATTGTTTTTGTCTTCTGCTGGATCTTCGGTATCTAAGTAAATCAGATTGCCAGGAAGATAATAATTATTGCCTTTTTCTATGGCATCAACCTTAAATTCATCTCGAACATCAATGATATCGGGAACTTTGGTTACTTGGTCTTCGGAAGATTCGTAACGTGTGCCATCAGCCTTTGTGAAAATAAGTTTATAACTCGTTTTGGGTTTTAGAACAAAATCTCCAGGCATGGCATAGACTCCTTGTCCTTTTTCACTCAAATTAATCGTTTCAGAGCCATTAACCAATACCTGAACTTTTGCCTTCAATACGGGTAAAGAATAAACGGAGCTATTTTGATTGACTGATTCGGTAATGGATATCACTTGTTCGTCTTCTGTATTATCGGTTAAAGTAGCATCTACTGTGAGAATTTTTAGAGAACTATTGATATTTAATTCGTAGGGGTCAATACAGGAACACACCCAAATGCCAAGCGTTGCACACAAAAAAGTAATTTTTTTATTCATTAGAATGATTATTGAAAGAAGAAATTTTAACAAATATAATGATTCTAAGTTTTTATTAAGATTAAAATAGATTTATTAGAAAATTTATAGATTAAAAGCCACCTTTTGATGTTGAACGTGCCAACTATTTATTTTACTTTTCCCCGCCAAAGCCCATACCCTGATCGTCTCT
>CAYUFZ010000082.1:0-5321 GCA_964444025.1 uncultured Emticicia sp. | reverse complement strand
TATGATACCGAATTTTATAACATGACATTTTTCATTAAATCAAATTTTTGATTTTAAAGATTTTGTACTATTTTGCCTGCGAATTTAGATGCAATCATTTTAGTACAATGACAAGCTAAATTCGTAATTGTTTGGTTCCCAAAATAAACCTATACCCAAATCAGATGTCTCATTTCATCAGAGCAACAAAGATATTTTTATCTTTTTTCATCTCATTCTCAGTGTATGCACAGAAAAAAGAATGTGCCTTAGCCCTTCAAACTTTTAATATTTTAGATAATCCAACGATGCCTGGAGTGAAAGTCCGTGTGGATTCATTGCCTTTGGCAGAAAAAGCAGAATATATACACTGGTATTCGAATAATAAGTCAATCGGTAAGGGGCCTTCCATCAACTTATATGAAAGTGGAGAATATAAAGTTGAGCTTAAAAACAAAGATTGTGGTTTGATGGTCAAAACTTTCAATGTGACAATGCCCATTTCAAAAAAGTCTAATATTGCCTCTTCAGAGCCAGTGATTCCAGGCTGTGACCCCAACGAACCAAATGGATTTTTGTCGTATGCGAAACTAATACCCGGAACATCTTTTGCTCAGTTGGGTATCTGTTTTGATACTAGTTCGGACATTGATTGGTTCAAATGGATTTACAATGGTAGAACTTTTTATATTAAAGTAAAAGAACTATTTAACAATACAGGCTATTACTCCATTTATTTATCATTGTCGGGAACTAACTGTACCATCACTACTGCTTCTTACAATGGTTCTGACTTAGATACTTACGTAGAGTTATACGATTCAAACGGTACAACTTTACTCAAATCAGACGATGATTCTGGGGCGGGATATTATTCGACGATAACTTTCAATGTTTCTCCTATTTCGCTTGGTTTCGATGCCTTGGAAAGTTCCTATATTTGTAATGGAGGATACGTTTTGGCAGAAATTTCGTCAACAGCAGGCTTGTTAGGTAGTGGGGATTATTTTTCGTTTTATTTATCTGATAATAATGGGAGTTTTGCCAATTTAACCCCAATTACGGCACAATATTACTCATATTTTAGTCCGTCTTTTCGATATTTGATAAAATTACCCAATAATATTACAAATGGCAACTACAAGATTAGGGCAATATATAATCCTTTTAATAGTGTCCATGAAGATTTGCCTATTGCTGTGGGGGCTAGTACTTTTACACCAACGCTAAGTTCCTCTGCTTCCCCAAGTAAGTGTCCGAATGTGACTTTACAAATGACCAGCAGTACGTCCGCCAACTCGGAGTATATTTGGCTAAATGATGGATATAGAGAAACATCCGCTAGTAATATTTATCAAGCCACTTATGAAGGAGAATATAGAGTATTGCTGTATCATTCATCTGGTTGTTCTACGGTCACTCCCGAAATTAACGTGACCAATTATCCAGTAGAGAATCCGTCTATTAGTTTCTCCCCAAGTAGCCCAACGCTGGGTCAGGCTGTCTCAGGAAGTGTCTATTTTTGCTCAAATGGAACATCCGTAGTGAATTGGGAATATCTTGACAAATCAGATAAAGGGGTTATTAGCACCAAAAACTTTACTCAAACTCCTCAAAAGCCTATTGGATATGAAGTGTATTGCGTGAGCAAAGACCATTTTTGCCGAGGTTCAAGCGATTATGAAGTTTTATTTTTAGGGCAAACATGTGACCCAACCGAACCGAATCAGCTTGCTTCAGACGCAACATCAATTTCAGGATACTCGCACGAGAGTTACCATTGTTTTGAGAATGGTTCGGATAATGACTTTTATAAAATAGAAATTAATTCAGCTGTATTTTATCTAAAAGTTGGTTTATATAGTACTTCAAGTAGTATTGGCAATTACATTTTATCGCTTAGCAGTACTACCACAGGTCTTACCATCGAAACCAAACCATTGTTTGAGTCTTCGGTGGATACTAAAATCTTTTTATATGCTGCCGATGCCACAACCTTGCTTGCAAGCGACGATGATAGTGGGTATGCTGCTTTCTCTAAAATTTTGTATCAAAGCAATCAATTTGGGTGCTTGGATACTTATAATATTACACATAAGATAGTCAATGGTACTGAAAAATACCCCGCAAGTAATCAAATCAATGCCACCAATAAACTACAAAATAATTCTCGAACGACTTATACCGCTGGGAAATCTATCGTATTACAACCGAATTTTACTGTCGAGCCAGGTACGGTTTTCGTAGCTGAAATCAGCGGTTGTCAATAATCTTCAATCGGAAGTCCGAAATATATCGGGCTTCCGATTTTAAAAAAATTAAAGAAAAGCTGAAAATTAAATTTTTTAGCTATTTTTTTTTCTCTTTAAGGCTTTCCTATATCTTTGTACAACTGCTTAAATGCCAGAGTCTTTTTTGTACTTTATTTATTCAGTTCAATCTTAGATTATGCTTCATCAAAAAATTTTGTTTTGTATCGCTTGTTTCGGGTTTTTTTAGAAAATTGATTGCTTTTGCATTACAATTACTATACTCTATCTAAAATATTCGAAGAAATGAAAAAAAATATATTTGTCAATTCTGAAGTTGGTTCGCTTCAGCGATTGATTATCCATAGCCCCGACAAAGGATTGGGGAAGGTTGTCCCTTCAAAAGCCCAAGATTGGTTATTCGAAGATATCATACACCTCAACTCTATGAGGAAAAATGAGTATGATTATTATGTAAAATTATTGTTATATTTTTTAGACAAAGACCTGATTCAAGGAAAAATCAAGGCGTTGGACGAAGACTCTTCTAGGAATTTCTATAAACCACATCACCCAGATTATTTCAAATCGGATAATGTCATTGAATTTGAGCGGCTTTTGATTGATATTTTATTTATTCCAGAGGTAAAAATGCAACTTATTGCTGCTGTGTCTGCAGTAGAAAAATGTTCATTTTTGCAATTGAATCAGATGTCGGGGTTGAATGAAAAAGAACTATGCGAGTTGTTTATTACTGGTAGTTTACCTGATGGTAAAATGTTATTTCCGCCGATTCCAAATTTGATTTTTACAAGAGACATTGGAATTATGGTCAATGACCATTTATTGATGAATAAACCTGCCAAATATGCCCGTACACGTGAGGCATTGCTGGCAAAATATGTCTTTTTTAATCATCCCTTATTTCTTGATTTAAAAGATAAAATCATAGAAATTTCGGAGGATGAAAATCATTTTTTACTTTCTGAAGATGAGCAAGTCGGAAAGTTAAATACGCTTGAAGGGGGAGATGTCATGATGGTAGCCCCGAATCATTTGTTGATTGGAATTAGCGAACGAACCTCCATCGAAGCCGCTCGCCAGGCAATCGATTTGCTGTTTTCCAAAAAAGTTGTCTCAAAGGTTTCTTTGATAAAAATACCTCAAAAAAGAGATTATATGCACATCGATACTGTTTTTACTCAAATAAAGAAAAATGTTTGGGTATTACTTGGGTCTTTGGGTAGAAGCAGAGAAGATGCCCTCCGAGAGGAAATTTGGGAGGAATTGGGGCAAAAACCGTCTTATGAATCTTTAATTATCAAGCAATTTATCGACAAAGACGACGAGGTTAAAATCAAAAATTTTGATAATCTGGAAGATTTGCTGAGCTCTGTTACCAAAGATGATTTGAATTGCTACGAAGAAGTGAAATTTGTTTATTCGGGGAATAATCAATTTCCGTTTGGAGCCAGAGAACAATGGACAGATTCTTGTAATTTACTTGTTTTGAGAGAGGGGGTGGCTGTTGGATATGATAGAAATGACCAAACAGCTTTGGCTTTTCGCAACATCGGTTTCCAAACGATAACGGCTCATGATTTACTAGAAAAATTTGAGGCTTCGGAACTCAATCCTGAAACATTGACAGATACGATTATCATGTTGCCTTCATCCGAATTATCACGTGCAAGGGGTGGTTCTCATTGTATGAGTATGCCTATATTAAGAATTTTAGATTAATTTTTGAAAATGGAATCTCAACTTACTTCTAATATATTAATGATTCGTCCCATTAAATTTGGGTTTAATGAGGAGACGGCAGATAGCAATGCGTTTCAGAATGTTCAGACTAAATTGCTAAGTAGTCAAAATACGCAAGCAGCGGCTCTAAAAGAGTTTGATGAAATGGTTTCTGGTTTAAGAGAGGCTGGGGTAAATGTATTGGTATTTGATGACACAGAAATGCCATTTACGCCAGATAGTATTTTCCCGAATAATTGGATTTCTTTTCACCAAAATGCTTCGGTCTGTCTTTATCCGATGCAGGCTCCGAACCGAAGATTGGAAAGGAGACAAGACATTATAGATGCTTTGACCGACTCTTTTTTCATTGAAAAAACAGAAGATTTGACTTATTTTGAGCATGAGGGAAAATTTTTGGAGGGAACAGGGAGCATCGTCTTAGATAGAAAAAATAAAATTGCGTATGCTTGTTTGTCGCCAAGAACCAATCCTGAGGTTTTGGGGGCTTGGAATGAAATCTTTCCTGAATACTCGATTCAAATGTTTTATGCACACGATAAATTTGGTACGGAGATTTATCATACGAACGTATTAATGTGCGTTGGAGAAGGATTTGTAGTTATTTGTTTGGAGGCAATCGTAGATGCTGTTGAAAGAGAAAGAGTGAAAAAATGTATTGAGGATAGCGGAAATGCCATTATTTCGATTTCTTATGAGCAAATGAATCAATTTGCTGGAAATATGTTGCTTGTCAAAAGTAAAAATGAGCGTAAACTTTTGGTGATGTCTGCCAAAGCCTATCATTCTTTGAGTTCTTTTCAGATTCAACAAATAGAAGCTTTTGCCGAACTTAAATATTTCAATTTAGAGATGATAGAAAATTGTGGAGGAGGCTCTGCCCGATGTATGATGGCAGAGGTTCATTTACCAAAACGATAGGAGTTTTTAATGAAAAAGCACGGAATTTTATATTTCCGTGCTTTTTATTTTATCTGATTCCCCAAACTTAAGCCGTCTGATTATTCATCACCTCAGTTTGTTTGCGAATAGATTCCATGTGAATAAGCTTAAATAATTCTTCAACCATTTCAGGGTAAAGATTCAATTTTTTGCCTAATTCAGCACGATTATTGTGAAGTTCTTTCCAACGATCCAATTGTAAAACAGCTACATTATTTTCACGTTTATATTCACCTAATTTTTCTACAACAGCCATACGAGCCGCCAAAACTTCCAATAATTCACGGTCGATATTATCGATTTTTTGACGAAGCTGGTCTAGTTCATTTTGGAAATCAGAGCCATAAGAAGCCTTGCGAATTTCCAACGAACGAAGCATTTCCCCTA
>CAYUFZ010000081.1:4221-10655 GCA_964444025.1 uncultured Emticicia sp. | reverse complement strand
GATTTAGTGCATCAATATATAAAAAGGGTATTTCCGAAAGGAGATACCCTTTTTTATGCACTCTTTTCAGAGATTGATTTTAATCTCTTCTTAATAAACATTGTATTATTTTTACGAATGTTTTTTCAACACTAATTGATATTATACATTATGTCTGAAAAAAGAAACGCTGCAACCATTTTTATATTTATTACGATACTGATAGATGCCATTGGCTTTGGGGTAATCATACCTGTTATGCCTTCTTTAATCTCGGAGTTGGCTCAGACCGATACGGGGGGGGCTGCAAGATATGGGGGACTGCTCTTTGCGGCTTATTCGGTGACTCAATTTGTCTTTTCTCCGATTGTCGGTGGTTTAAGTGACCAATTCGGAAGAAGACCAATATTATTGGCTTCTCTTTTTGGTTTTGGAGTGGATTATGTTTTTCTAATTTTTGCACCAACCATTACTTGGTTATTTATCGGAAGGGTTATTGCGGGAATTATGGGGGCAAGTTTTACGACTGCTGCTGCTTATATGGCAGATGTTAGTCCTCCCGAAAAACGTGCTCAAAATTTTGGAATGATTGGTGCTGCATTTGGGCTCGGTTTTATCATTGGTCCAAGTATTGGTGCTTTGGCAAGTACTTTTGGAGTAAGAGTGCCATTCATGGTTTCGGGGGTTTTGACTTTGTGCAATTGGCTATATGGTTATTTTATTTTACCTGAATCTCTCAAGGTCGAAAATCGAAGAAAATTTGATTGGAGGCGTGCGAATCCAGTAGGGGCTTTGATTAATTTAAAGAGATTCCCAATGCTGCTCGGATTTGTTGCCGCACTATTTTTGGTATATATTGCAAATTTCTCGACACAAGGTACATGGTCGTTTTTTGTGAAAGAAAGATTCAATTGGAATAGCCGAGAAATCGGACTTTCTCTTACATTCATTGGGGTAATGATTGCCATTGTACAAGGTGGTTTGACAAGGATTGTTATTCCGAAGTTAGGAGCAAAAAAGTCTATTTATCTTGGATTTACTTTTTCTATTTTAGGGTCAATAGCATTTGCCTTGGCGAATGAGGGCTGGATGATGTATGCCATTATGGTTCCTTTTGCAATGGGAGGCTTGGCGGGTCCAGCTATGCAGGGGATTATTTCAAACGAAATACCTGCGAATGAACAAGGGGAGCTACAAGGGTCATTGACAAGTCTCAATAGTGTTGCTGCGATTATAGGCCCTATATTGATGACGTCGTTGTTTTATCAATACACCGCCAAAAATGCTCCGATTTATTTCCCCGGCATACCATTTGTTGCTTCGGCTATTCTGAGTACCATCAGCCTAATCATGATTGGGATTACCTTGAAGAAAAATCAAGCTAAACACTAAGGTATTTCATGAGTAAATGATAGCGTTCTTGTTCAATACTTTCGATTGGTTCGTGGGCATAACTGGCTTGAATGGCATAGCCATACCGCTCTAGTGTAGCGATAATTGATTGGATAGATTCGGTATTGAGCTTTATAGTGAGCGTAGAATTATCATGGTTGGAAATCGTATAATTGCTCGAAAAATAAGAACTTATGATTCGGGCATTATTTGATTCCACCAATCGACTAATTTCTGATAGAGAATAATCACGATTATTCAATGAAATAACCAAAACTCCTCCAATTTCGGTTGTACCGAGTAGTTCCGCAAACTTGGCATAAACACTGGTAGCAGTGACAATTCCTAACAATCCGTGTTCAGCGTCAAATACAGGTATAATTTGCAATTGATATTGAGCAATGAAGCGTAAAGCTTCATAAATATGCTGAGAGTTAAATAAATATACATCGGTAAATTGAAAAATCAATTCTCCTATGAGCAGGTTATCGTCATAATGATGGAGGAAATCTTCACTGACAATACCCAAGTATTTATTTTCAGATGCAACAGCTAATTGGCCAATTCTATTTTCATCCATCCAATTCAAGGCATCAGCTACCGAGTCAGATGGTTTTAAAATAGGCAAATCATGGTTAATTATTTCTTGAATAATCATTTGGAAATTGATAAAAGACATCAATTAAGCCACTTTTTTCATTTGAATTTTATCCAAAAATGCGGCTAAATATATATTGAACTCCTCTGGTTTTTCCATCATCGGAGCATGGCAACATTTGTCGATAAAATATAATTCAGAATTTTTAATCAAACGATTGAACTCAAAACCTACGTGTGGCGGTGTAATGGTATCATTTAGCCCCCAAATTAGACAAGTTGGAGCAGTAATACTCTGAATTTCTTTGGCTAGATTATGCCTTTGAGCAGATTTAGCGATTTGAACGATGTTCATACATTTCGGAATACTAGATGTAATTTCAAAACACTCATCGACTAATTCTTTTGTGGCAGTATTAGGGTCATAGAAAGTATAGGCAACCCGTTCTTTGATGTACTCATAGCTTCCCCTTTTAGGAAAAGACCCCCCCATAGTGTTCTCAAAAAGCCCAGAGCTGCCCGTCAGAACCAAAGACTTGATATTGTCTGGGTGAGCCATGGTATAAAGTAATCCCACATGACCACCCAATGAATTGCCAAGAATGATTAAATCTTGAAGGTTTTTGAATGAAACAAAACGCTCAATAAATGCCAAAAGCCCATCCAAACTTGCCTGACGCATAGGCATATCATAAATAGGCATGACGGGTATGACAATCCTACACCTATCACGGAAGCCTTCGATGACATGGTCGAAATTACTCAATGCCCCAAAAAGTCCATGCAATACCAAAAGTGTATCCCCGTGTCCTTCGTCAATATATTTGAATTCCCCTTCGTGTCTAATTTCGTAATTCATTGGTATATTCAGTTTCTGATGCTTTGTTAAATAAGAAAGCCCTTATGAGAGTTTTGTAAATAATATGCTAAATTATTAATAAGAATCAAATAAATAAAATTAAACAAATAAAAACCTTTAAATGTTTATATTGTAATCTTATTTAATGCAAAAAATATTGATATTAACCTATTTGTCATAATTATAAAACACTAAATCGTCTATAAAAGTTTATGAATAATTTTTCGGTTGCAATTATTGGTGGCGGAATTTCTGGATTGACTTGTGCCAAGTATTTACACGATAATGGAAGTAGTTTTGTGCTATTGGAGTCTTCTGATGCTTTTGGTGGGAGGGTTAGAACGGATAAGGTTGAAGGTTTTTTGTTGGATAGAGGATTTCAGATTCTATTGACAAATTATCCTGAAGCTAAAAAAGTTTTAAATTATGATGATTTGAATTTGAAGACCTTTGAGTCAGGTGCGTTGATTCGAAAAGCAGGTGGGTTTATGAAAATGGATAATCCCTTCAAGAATAAAAGAGCATATTTGACAATGGCATTTTCGTCGGTTGGGACTCTTCAGGATAAATTGAAAATATGGAAATTGGCAAATGAAGTTTCGAAGATGGAAGACGACTCCTTTTTTCTTCAAGAGGCAGAAGACACGGCTCTGTTTCTCCAAAAATATGGATGGTCGAATCGCATGATAGAAAATTTTTTCAAACCTTTCTTTGGTGGAGTTTTTTTGGAGAATAATTTAAGGACTTCAAGTAATTTTTTCAAATTTGTGTTCAAACAATTTTTTAAAGGAGAAGCTGCATTGCCATCTGATGGGATACAAGCAATCCCGAATCAATTGGTGAAAAGTTTGCCAAAAGAATCTTTGAGGCTTCATGCGGCTGTTCGTGGGATGGAGGGAAATATCATTTATTTAGAAAATGGAGAAACCATTTCTGCAGAAAAAATTATCATCGCCACAAACCCCAGAAATGCTGATAAATTATTGAACGAAAATGTACAAAGAAAATATAATATGACGATAAATACCTATTTTATGGCAGAGTCTTCGCCATTAAAAGGACAAAAGTTTATCGCCCTGAATCCCAATCGAAAAGGGGTCGTACATAATCTTTGTGTGCCAAGTGATATTTCTTCAGCCTATGGAAATGCCGGAAAATCACTAGTATCGGTGAGTACACATGGGCTTGAAAAATTTGATGAGAAACAATTGACAGATAGAATTCGAAGGGAATTATTCGATTGGTTCGGGGCTCAAGTAAATGTTTGGAAGCATCTAAAAACGTATGCTATTCCAGAGGCATTATCAGAATATAACCCTTTGGATAAAGCCCAAGAATTGAAAATAAGTGAAAATGTTTATCGTTGTGGAGATTATCTGGCTTATCCTTCCTTGAATGCTGCCATGCAAACAGGTAGAAAAGTAGCGGAAATGATTGTAAAATGATAAAACATAGGGGGGATTTTCGCCCCCCTGAGTTATTAGCGATAAGAAATAATTTTGGTTTGAAAAAATATCTATTTGAGTAAAATTTTTACATTTCTCAAATGAATGTCAAAATGGTAAATTATTTAGCGGTATAAGACAAATCCTCTCTCAATACACGAATTTCTCGTTTTCCACCAGTTAGATAAGAATAATATCGATTACTATCGTGTAAATAAGAATCCTTGCCGTAAATTTCATCGTATTTTGCAGTGAAGTTTGAATTTTCAAGATCTTTGCCTAGTTCTTCAAATTTCTCAAAATAACGAATGATATGGAAAACGTGAGTTTTATCGCCATTAATAGGTTGGAAAAATGCCCAGTCATACTCTGGAGTAGCAATTTGTCTAACTTTCTTAATCCTTTCATAGAGTTTTTTAATTTCTGTATAAGCTCCAATTTTATATTCGACTTCCGTGTCGGAGATAAACTTGAGTTTTCGATTCGTTTTATCACTGCTCAAAGAAGCTTCTCTTCTGCCGTGCATGATAGAAATATTACTTGCCATTTTTTTAATCTCCTCCCAATCTTTATCGTCTTGTTCGGTACCTTTTGGACTTTTTGGAATATTATCGAGAGTGCTATAATTAAAAGGACCATTTAAAATTAAATACGTTCCTAATCTGTCACCCGTAATAATTTGATAAATACGCCAGCTATAAGTTGGAAAATGAGTGCTATAATAGGCAGAAAGTTTTTTCTCAAAATCTTTGGTAGAAACTCCGCTATTGGGTTTGATGCTCATTGACCAAAATATTTGTTCGTTTTGAGCAAATGCCTGTTGGATTAAACAGAAGCATAAAAATAATGTGATAATTTTTTTCATGGAAAATTAGGTTTATGGTTGAAAATACACAATTGTATGGCAACAAAGGTATTGGATTGAAGAGAAAAGAAATATAAAAACAGACGCTTAGATGTCCAGAAAATGGTTTTTGTTTGTCCAAAAAATGGATTTAGAAATACATTTTTTGGACTTTTGATGTTTTTTTTAGGAATGTGCCTCAGACAATTAGGATAAAGGGGTAAAATAAAAAAGCCGTTCATTTCTATGAACGGCTTTGAATATCAAAGAAGCTAATTTATTGAGCTAAATTTTCGAGGGTTTTATGGAATTTCCATCTGATAGGGACTTCAGTATTGGACTTGACTATTTTTAGACGATATCCTCTAGCATTTCCATGGATACTATGTATGCCATTAATATTGATGATGTAATTTTTGTGGAAACGAACAAATTGTGGGTGAGCAAATAATTCTTTCTCCACCTCCGATAGAGGTATGTTTAAGGTAGTTTTTTCAATTCCTGACAATGTTTGCCAATGAAAAGTACTGGATGTCTTTCCTGTTTCTGTAAATATCAATTGGTTTGGAATTAGACTCAAGGCTCCATTCCCCAGAACAATCACTGGAAATAGTTGCTTATTACTTTCAACACTGATAGAGCCTAAACCTTGATTTACTTGACTGGCAATACTACTAAATTTACTTTCAAATAAATTTTGTTGAATAAATGTAATAATAGTGATAGGAATCAAGAGAATGGCAGTCAAAAGGGAAATTTCGCCGAAGGTAATGTTTGTGCCAACAAAAGTATTTCCATAAGCCATAAACAAGCAGGCAATCAAAAAGGCTGCAAAAGTCAGATGAATAACCTGATGGGAGATAGTCCAATGGCTATCATCATAAAACTTAGGAAAAATAAGAGGCAAAGCAAATTTTGACAAAAGAACGCCGATAAACGAGAGAAGTCCGAAACCAATCAATAAGATTGATTTATTTGGGTGCGAAAAATCGGAAATTCCCAAAGGTTGAAGCCCCATCATCACAATAATGCTGAGAAGCCCTACCAATAAAGCAATAATTAAACCCCTAAAGGAGTTCACAGAGCTTGCCATCGGTTTTCTAAAAGATTGAGCAATTATGCCCATTTGTTTTATAATTGACACAAAAATAGAAGTAATACCCTTCAAAATGTTTTGAAAAAAGGCTATAATTTTCATTAGAATAAGTTTAATAAATGCAGTCGTTTGCATGAAGCTTTCATAAAATAAATTTATGATTTTCGTCACATCTCATACTTAGCTGATAAAGAAATAAAAAATAAGCCCTTATTGTTGTTG
>CAYUFZ010000081.1:0-4211 GCA_964444025.1 uncultured Emticicia sp. | reverse complement strand
TCTTTTTAGAAATACACTAAGTATTTTATCTAATTAGTTCAATCCATCCTTTGATAGTCGTCGGAATCTCATCTGTTTTTTCCAATCTTTGCAAAGTGACCGTTGAAACATAATAATAAGTTCCGACTGGAAGTTCGACACCAGAAGAAGTTTTTCCATCCCAATTCAAAGACTCCCCATCGGATTCAAACACTTTTAAGCCATATCGGTTATAGATTTCGATAGATATTCGTTTGATAAATGCCTCACAATAGGTTGGACTGAAAGTGTCATTTTTTCCATCAGCATTGGGGGTAATCACATTAGGTAACTCTACAACAGGGCAATTATCTTTACAAATAGTGTTACTTATGCTACTTTCCAGATTTAGGCTATTGACGGAGGTGATATAATAGCAACCAGCAAAACCCTCTTGGATTGGCTTTTGGTGATTGAAACTATTTTGAGCTGACGAAACAGAAGCGAGTAATTTTGGCTGTTCGCCTTTGTATCGGGCAAAATAAATGTTGTATTTAGCAATATCGGATTTACAAACATTATTTGAAGATACGGTTGGAATTCTCCATGAAAAAGTGTTTGTGATGCTTGACGCATTGCAAATAGAAGCTCGGTCAATTTTTCCGCAATCCAACGTTTCATCGGAAAATATTGGAGGACAAGGCGGAGAATTGTCGAAAGGTATGCCACAAGCCACTTGCGAGAAATTATAAAGTAGCCCAAATTGAGGAAATCTTGGATAAGAACCAACGGTTTCGACTTTGTAACAATAACTAGAATCTACCATTAGCTGGAGTGAGTCAATGCCATCATCTGGAAAATTATCTTTTCCAGTATCAATGTATTGAAAAGTATTCACAGATTGCACGGTTACTTCTGCAATGATATTGAACGAACCTGGCTTACTTTTGCTTTCACGATAAATTCGGTGGGTTCGATTTGTATTTGTCCAAGGAACATTAGCTTGCCAATTCAGACGAATCTTTTGAGCTTCCGAAAAGGTACTCAATCTGACACTACTAGCAATTTGACTTTCGCTCAAAACTTTATCTTTTTCATATAAAAAAGCCACTTTATAAGTATAGCCATTCAAAGTTGTATTTAGCCCCCCCTCCATGAGTACGGTATCGGCAGAGGCAGAAGAAAGCTGCGTAGGAATACTCTGTACCAATTCGAAATTTCCTCCATTGATGCCCAAAGCCCGATAGAGCTTATACTGATAAGGTCCTTTATAAAGAGTTGAGTCAAAACTAATAGGACGAGTCCACTTAACATTAATTTTTCCGGCAAAAGCATCGGTTTTTTCGACAGTCACATTGGTAATAACCGAGGCAAACTTAGGAATTACACTGCCAACACAAGCCTCATTGGAAGGAACGCTCGACATTGTAACAAAATTAGAAGTCGATAAGTTGGCAACAATGCTATAACTATAGATGATTCCTTTCGATACTTTTGTGTCTAAGAAAGAGGTATCATTGACCGAAACCCTGGCAATTTCCACAAATCCCAATGAGGCAGGTAAACCAAGCTGACAGTTGGAGGGGATATAATTTGAACAACCCTCTTTTCGGTAAATAATCAGTTCCGCTTTAGAAACATTACAATCAGGGTATTTTTGCCATGAAAGATCGACACCCTTATCAGAAGACAATGCTGTTAGTCCCCTTGGTCTTGGAGGAATAACCTTAATTTTTACGGTTTTTATATCGGTCATTTGTACAGCAAATCTACCGGGATAATCTTCAACCTTAAACAAAACATCGTAAGTTTGCTCTCGTACATGTTTGCAATTGGTATTCCATAAAAACGATGCTTCGGCCGGATTTTTCTGAATCTGATTTTTTGGAGAAAATACCGCCGCACTTGGAGCGACAAACTCAACATTCAGTCCACCAGCATCTAAATTATAGACACCGCTATTGGAAGTAATTTTTATGTTATTATTATCCCTATCATTTGCTTTTACGGTGAATTCGATTTTTTGTCCAGCTTCGACACATAATTGGGCAGGAACAGTCAAAATAGGTCTATTATTAGGAGTTTCTACCACTATAATCTGCATATCTCTAGTAATTTCGCCGATTTTTGAATATTGCCCATTTGTTCCTTTTCGCCATTCTTCGATAATAAAAGCAACATTGATTTGGTACTGTGTAGTGGACCATTTGCCAGGAGAGTCCCAGATTAAATCACCAGTAATAGGGTCGATTTTGAAAAAAGAAGCACTTTTTCCGTCTTCCGTTAATGCGTTTTGCCCGAGCGAGGCAGGGTCTTTATATCCTTGGATAAACTCGCCTTGTCCGGTACCTTCACCTAAATCCCTTTTGGGAGTACTTAATCGATAAGACAAACTATCTCCATCAGCATCGAAAGCACCTGGATTATGAATGAATTTTTTGCCTACCCCAGCAGTATCAATCGGGATATTCAATAAAACAGGAGTATTATTCAATCCCAATGCTCCATTGACGACAATGGTCGTTTCGACAAAAAAGCTAATTTCATCTGTACGTCCAGGAAGATTGACCGTATTGGCATTTCTGTTGGGAATCGCACAAGTAATTTTATATTGTCCTTGAGCCGGAAAAGTGAAAGTGGTATCATATACATTACACATGGTTGCGGGATTTATTAGTACTTTCTTTTTTCTGGAAACCTCATAGGCAGGCACACCACTGACACCAAAATATATTTTGACTGTATTCTGAGCATCATTCGCTTGAATTCCATTGATTTGGTCGGTATAGGTGGTAAGCGTAACTTTATAAGTAAGACTAGTTTTAGAAATTCGTTTGGCTGTAATTTCCCCAGCCCGAATGTGCGTAGCAAAAACATCCGAAAAACGAGACAAACAAGCAATAAATATTAGAAAAAAGATAAATTTGGATAATTTCATATAAATATAGAGTAAGGAATTGCATAAATATAAACGAAAAAAAATACACCTTTGATAAAAATATATCAGATTTTTTTAAAACATAAAGAATAAGCAGATTGTTGAAAAGAAGCATCAATAATAATTTATCAATAAAGTGAAAATTTTTATTGATTCTAAGCTATTTGTGGCTTACTTTTGGGGGTTGAATTAGTTGTACTATTCAAAGGAATGTTCAATTCTTTAATTAATTATTAAAATTATTAGATAAGGCTATGTCTTGGCTCACAAAAACATTATCAAGTTCAATCGGAAAGAAAGTCCTTATGTCGCTGACAGGTCTTTTTCTTTGTACTTTTCTATTAGTTCACCTAATAGGTAATTTACAACTTTTTAAGAATGATGGCGGGTATGCTTTCAATAAGTATGCCGTATTCATGACGACATTTCCTCTGATTAAGGCCGTTTCGTACGTAAACTATGCCTTGATTTTATTTCACGCTTTTTGGGGATTGTATCTTGAAAACAAAAACAGAAAAGCTCGACCGGTATCTTATGCCGTTGTGAAAAACTCATCTACATTTTCTAGCCGAAACATGGCTATTTTGGGTACAATTTTGCTGGTGTACATTGCGGTTCACATGGGAGATTTTTGGTATAAATTCCATAATCAGCCTTTGCCGTATATGCAATATACCGAACAATTGACAAGTGGAGCCGTGACAGCAACACAAATGCCAGAAGGATACACGCAGGATACCAAAATTGTGGAAATGAGTGATGCGGCAGAAAAAACGCATACCATCATAGTAAAGGATTTATTTGGCGAAGTAAGTAATGCCTTTCAAAATCCATTATTAGTGGCTT
Source organism: uncultured Emticicia sp. (assembly GCA_964444025.1). GTDB lineage: Bacteria > Bacteroidota > Bacteroidia > Cytophagales > Spirosomataceae > Emticicia. Next base: position 469 of record CAYUFZ010000081.1, on the reverse strand, counting down.
TTTATTTATTGGGAATGTTAGCAGTAGCCTATCACTTGTATCATGGATTTCAAAGTGCTTTCCAAACATTGGGTTGGAATCACCCTAAATACACGCCACTTGTAAAATTTATCGGAACATGGGTGTTTGCTATCATTATCCCTTTAGGTTTTGCGGCTATGCCACTATACTTTTATTTAAAACAGTATTTGGCATAACCTTCGATAGAATAGTTAATGTTCGTCATTTAAGTATAATTAAGATTTTCAAATTGTAGAATTTTCAAATTTAGACTACTATGTCAAATAAATTAGATGCCAAAATTCCTGATGGTCTTTTATCGGACAAATGGACAAAGTATCGCTCGACTGTTCCTTTGGTAAACCCTGCCAATAAAAGAAGTTTAGAAATTATTGTGGTGGGTACTGGTTTAGCGGGTGCGTCTGCAGCAGCAACTTTAGCCGAATTGGGTTATAAAGTCAAAGCATTT
>CAYUFZ010000080.1:7457-10681 GCA_964444025.1 uncultured Emticicia sp. | reverse complement strand
TCATATAGGCTCGCTTTTGACGTGTCCCTTGTGCATTGAATTACAATATTTTCATTTTCATTTAAATTATTTTTTCTTAAACAGGTTTTCCCTTGTTTTGAACCACCATGTAATATTACATGTTTGTCTCTGGTTAAATCATTGACAAAACGTTCGTCAACGTCCGTTCTCATTTGATAAGTTAAAGGAACTTCTCTTGAGTTTCCAAATACTTCTGTCAATTTTTGGTCTTGTCCTATTGTCATATTCTATGTTATTAGTTGTCTGTTGGTTTGTCGTGCTAGCCTTGCATATAACTCTCAAATATACGAAAGTTTTGTGGTGACTTTTATTGTTTTGGTACTATTTTAATGTTTTGTTGTGCTTATAATGTAATACTTTATGTATTGTTTTAAAAATTACTAGCTCACAAATGAAATAATTATTGATTAATTTTCAAAAGATTGGTAAATTATAATTTTCAAATTTTTCATCATCACTTTGGGCTTTTATTTTTCCTTTTATCAAAATCAAGCTACCTTTTTTGAGGTATTTAAGATACTGTTTTGCGAAGCTAAAATGTGTATTTAAGAAGGAATCGATTGTCTTGTAATTGACCAAAACAATAAGACAATGCGAAAGAAATTCACACCATTAAACGATTCTCAGCGACACATTATTGGAAAACAACGAAAATCTAAACATAGTTTGAGAACTATTATAGACGTATTCAAAGACCTTGCAAAATTAACTGAATCCTCCGAAGCAATGTTGCAAATAGCTTTATCATCAATCATTTATAATCGCAAAATAATTTATTTTTCCAAAAAGGATGATATGCACTTTGGATTTATTAAGGCTTATATTTGGCTCAAAAACACCTCTTAAAATTAGCATACATTCTGTGTAACACTACCAATATTTTCTCAAAAATTGTTAAACTTATCGAAAAAAGAAAAATATTTTGTAATTATTTAATTCTTTTTCTAATTTTGTAATTAATAATGCTTTCCTAAAAAATATAATTTAGCTGTACTGAATTTATCAAAAATTTGGTTCACAACAAAAAGTAATAGTAACCTTTTGCTGAGAGATTTTTACCTTTATGGTTTGGAATCTCTCAGTTTTTTTTAGTAATTTGAAAGATGAAATTACGATTAAATTTACATATTACTTTGGCATTGACGCTCTTGTGTTTTTTTGGCAGCTATTCGATAGCTGTCGCAAAAATCTACGAGCCAAATGTTCCTCAAGAGATTAAATTTGCCGATGTAACATTTCAACTAAACCCCCAAAGCAGAGCTTTTGTTGCAGAGGAATTAAACTCAATTTTATCTAAACGTAGCCTGTTTTTTGACAGATTGTCAGATTTTTCTTTGTCATTGCCTTTGGTTGAACCTATTCTGAGAGAAAATGGGATTCCTGATGATTTTAAGTATTTATTGAATTTCGACAAATATCAAATAGGCATCGAAGCGACCATTCAGCTCGAACCGCATGTATATTGGGCTCTTTCGAGAAATAATGCCACCGAAGCACATCTAACGATTAATCAGTTGGTCGATGAGCGTAAACATTTAGTAGCGGCAACCAAGGGATTTACGTATTGTTTGAATCAAAATCAGCGAAAGTTTAGCCATTGGGGCTTGTCTTTATTTGCTCATCTGGCAGACCCTAAAGTGCTTGAATTATTGAACCTAAATAGCCAATGGAAAGTAAGGAAAAATCTAACATTAGATAATCAGGCGTATTTGGTTTTGTTGGAGTTTTTTGCCTATAAAATTGCCATAGAGTCTTCTTTTCCTGCTGTACAAGCCTCAAATTCGAAAATTATTTATCAATATCCTTATGGGAATGGATTGAATTTGAATAAAATAGCAGCTGATTTGAAAGTTGACCCTTCGGCTTTGTTGGCTCAAAACCAATGGCTCAAATCTCCAATTGTGCCAGATTCGGATTGTAAAGTTTTGGTGGTTATTCCAGCTACTCGTTTTTTTGAGATTCAAAGTTTGGCTCAGTTGGCAGCAAGCAAAAGTAAAGTTGTTTCGGATTTAGCTTTTCCAATAGTAGAAAGTGTGGAAAAATTGTCGAAAGCTAGAAATAAGGGTGGGAGCTTTTTTCAAATCAATGGTTTGGAAGGAATTCAAGCTGATATTTGTGATGCTCCAGTCAATTTGGCTTATAAGGCAGCTATTTCTTTAGGGGATTTTTTGGCATATAATGATTTGAAAGAAAATTCGCTATTGAAAGTTGGTCATATTTATTATCTGGAAAAAAAGAAATCGAAAGCTCCCGTACCTTTTCATGTTGTGCGTGAAGGGGAGAGTCTTTGGGATATTTCGCAGATTTATGGGGTTCGATTGGATGTTTTAATGGCGTTCAATCGCTTTGATTCGCCACAAAGATTGAAAAGAGGACGGGTTATTTGGCTTCAATCTGTTCGTCCTAAAAATAAGCCTATTGAGTATGTCAAGTTGGATGATGAACCCCAAAAAATCGAGCTTATCGCTGATTCTCTTCAGGTGGATTCGACAGAAATCCATTCATTACCAAGCCAGGTTTCAGAACCAGTATTTTTAGAACCCAAAAAAAATCCTGAATCAAACGAAAATATCGAGGCAGATAAGGTTTTTTTGTCGGAAAATATTGATATTGGTTTGGCTCCTGCGGAAGAAGAAATTATTCAATCGCCAATCCGCAAACCATCTTCGACCATACCGTCCTCTTTGGAAGAGAAATTGGATGATGTGGTGTATCAAGTGAAAGAAAATGATACATTGTTCTCGGTCGCTTTGAGGTACAAAACGACTGTTGAAGAATTGTATCAACTCAATCGTTTATCTTCGGCAATTGTCCGAAAAGGAATGGTTTTGAAAATTGCCCAAAAAAAATAAAATTTAAAACGCATTAAACGAAAAATTTAGCATGAAAATGCTCGTCATTCATAATTCATTCTGGGCACATTACAAAGCAAAAATTTTCTCTGAATTGTATCTGTTGGTCAAACAAAATCCAAATGATGATGTCTTGGTTTTACAGATTGCCTTGAATGAGCTTTCCAGAGCAAATTTAGGGGAAATTGACTATTCCATTCATCGGTATCGGTATGATATTTTATTCAAGGATTATTACGAAAATACTTCCTTAATCTCCAGATTGAGTAAATCTTTGGCATGGATTCGAAAATATAAGCCTGATGTGGTGAATTTGCCTGGCTATTATGAGCCTGCCATGAATATTCTTCT
>CAYUFZ010000080.1:2976-7444 GCA_964444025.1 uncultured Emticicia sp. | reverse complement strand
AAAAATTTGCTGGAAAGAGTCAATCAAACGATTTATTATTTCAAAAGCTGATGGTTTTTTTTGTTATGGCTCAAAATCGTCGGCTTATATACTTAAATTGGGAGCAAAAAGCAATCAAATTTTACTTGCTAATAATGCTGTGGATAATGAAACTATATCGGAAGTATATCAAAAGGCTTGGATAGAGAGAGAAATTGCGAAGCAAGCTTTACATTTGAAAAAATATAATTTTGTGTATGTAGGAAGATTAATTCCTTACAAAAATCTGCTAAATTTACTAAAAGCATTTGCCCAATTAAATCAATCAGAATGGGGAATGATATTGGTTGGTGATGGAGAGGAGGAGCTGGTGTTGAAAAAATACATGGATGAGACTGCCCTCACTGGTATTTGTTTCATTGAAGGACAGCAATGGTATGATGTGCCAAAGTTTTTGGCTTTGGGCGATGTCTTTGTTTTGCCTAGTTATTCGGAGCCTTGGGGATTGGTCGTCAATGAAGCAATGGCAGCAGGAATGCCTGTTATTGTGTCAGAAAAATGTGGTTCTGCTCCAGATTTGGTAATAGACGGAGAAAATGGTTTCACTTTCAATCCTTATGAGATAAGTGAAATGACTCAAAAAATGGAACATTTCATTCAAAATCCGGCAGTAATTCCCATTTTTGGAGAGAAATCTAAAGAAATTATAAAGAAATTCTCTCCAGAACAAGTAGCCAAAGAAATGTATCAAGGCTTTGAAACGCTTGTTTCTACTGATTAAGCATCAGGGTCGTCTCGGTGTATTTTCCTAAAGGAATCGGGTCAATGACAGATTCTCGATAACCATTTGGTAATTTTCCGCCTGGAATCCAAAGTTCATTTGCTCCTGCTTCATTTCCGTTAGGTAGCCTGAGGTGTAGTGTTTTGGGTCTATTGATGTCGATTCTAATGATTTTTCGATGATGCCAGCTTTGATTGGGGATGCCCAACTCATACTCCAACAAATCAATATTTCCTTTGGCTTTTTTGAGCAATTTATTCATGTCTTTCGCACTCATCACAAATTGTCCGTCGTTTCGGCCGAGTGTTTCTCTGCCAAATTTATCTAAAATATCTGCTGGAATTAAGAAAGATGCTTTTCGTTTGAACTGCCTCAAATGTCGTTTCATATACCTAACTTTCAGATAATTGGAAGGGTCAGGTCGTGTTCCTTTGGTCATTTTGATGATTAATTCTTGGTTTTGACCTTTTTTGAATTTAGGCTTATCAATTGAAATGATTCGACTCTCTTGAAGGTTTGGGGGATAGGCAGACGAGCTTGTAGCTTGTAAGAGTAAAAGACAGGCAATCAGTAAATTGAGTTTTAGTTTCATGGCATTAGATTTATTATAATTTCATTGAATAAATATAAAGAAATTCACGGATAATCTCGATAAATAAACTATATTTTCAGATAAAACTTGTCATTATCGGGAATGATTAATAATTTTAAGCATGAATTGGCTCAAACCGCTTACCATAGTTGAATTTCTTTTTATCGGCATATTTATATTCATTTATGTCGTCTATTTCGTGCGTCTATATACCAATGCCAAAAGATTAGGCACGACAGCCCAATCCATCATCTTGAAATTTATCATACGAGTGATTTATCTGACATTGTGTATTATAGGAATGTTGGGACCTAGTTTTGGGTTGAATGAAATTGAAGCACGAATGGATGGAAAAGATATTTATTTGGCGATAGATGTCTCTAAGTCGATGAATGCCGTGGATATAGAGCCCTCCCGCTTGGAAAAAGTAAAGTTTGAGTTAGTCAGGAATTTAGATTTCATCAAAACAGATAGGGTTGGTATCATTTTATTTTCATCAGAATCGTTTGTATTTACGCCATTGACTTACGACAAAGATGCTTTGGGTGTATTTATTAAAAAAATAAGTAGTAACTTTTTTATGGATTCTGGCACAAATTTGAATAGTGTATTTGAGTTGCTTCAGAATAAATTTATAAAAGCCTCTTCACAAGACAATTATCGTACGAAAATTGTTGTTATCATCACTGATGGAGAAGATTTTGGCAAGATAAATCCTCAATTAATAGCTACTTTGAAGAAAAAGAAAATACATTTTATTGTACTTGGAGTAGGGGAGACTTATGGAGCAAAAATCAAGGATGGAGAAAATTATATCAAAAATAGTGATAGTTCGTGGGTTGTTTCAAAATTAGATAGGCGTTTTTTAACCAAGCTGAACAAAGATTTGGCTGGTAAATACTTTGAATTAACTTCACAAAAAAATGAAGTTCCGCAATTATTAAAAGAATTAGACAAAACAAATACCGATTGGAATGATAAAGGCAAAATGACTTCAGCCAATAATAAATACTATTATTTTGTAGTGCTTGCTTTATTTCTAATGATGTTGGATGTTGTAGTGACTGTTCGAACAATTAAACTCTAACGTAATTCTAATGGATTTTTGGATTTTTTATATCATGCTTTTCTTTTTGAATTTGAAGACATTGACCAATGTTTCTAAAAGAAATGAATTAAAAAATGAGGCAAATATGGCATTTGTTAAAAAAGATTTTGTGAATGCCACTGAAAAATATCAGATATTGGAAGCGATTTCGTATAATTTAGAACCAGAAGCCCGCCTCAATTTGGCTCATTGTTATTTTTATGTAAAAGATACAGCCAACGCCCTTTTGGAATACAAAAAATTGTTGAAAATAAACGACCCCCTTGTGGCAGCAACGGCATACAATCAATTGGGGATTTTGAATGCCATGCTGGGCGACTCGGTTAGTGCATTGGCGTGTTATAAAGAAACTTTGAAGTTAAATCCTGAAAATGAAGTTGCCAAATACAATTATGAATTGATTAAAAAGAGAAATCCAGAATCGGACAAGCTATTCAGCCAAAAGAATAAAAATAGGCAAACCCAAAGTGAAGAGAACCAAGAATTTGCAAAAACCGAAAAAAAGGAAGATGAGCTTCAGACTTTAGCACCCAAAAAAATGAGTAAAGAAAAAGCTTTGGAGATTTTGGATGCAATGAAACTTTCGGAGCTTCAATTTGTCCATCAAATGAATTTAATTCTCGTTAATCATATCGATAATTTAAAAATAAATTAAAATGTCATCTGTAAAAGAAACAAATTTTCAATTTGAGGGTCAAACGAATTTTTATCGTGGGAAAGTTCGTGATGTATATAGCTTTGATGATAAGTTGGTGATGGTCGCATCGGATAGAATTTCTGCTTTTGATGTGGTATTGCCAAGAGCAATTCCTTATAAAGGGCAAGTGTTGAATCAAATTGCAGCTAAATTTTTGGAAGCAACCAAAGATATAGTACCCAATTGGTTGCTGGCATCTCCAGACCCAAATGTGTCGGTTGGAATCAAATGTGATACTTTTCCAGTAGAAATGGTGGTGAGAGGATATTTGGTGGGACATGCTTGGCGAACGTATAAAAGTGGGGAAAGGGTTCTTTGTGGGGTAACTCTTCCAGAGGGGATGGTAGAAAATCAAAAATTTGAGCAACCAATCATCACTCCAACCACTAAGGCTCATGAAGGGCATGATGAGGATATTTCTCGTGAAGATATCATTGCTAAAGGCCTGGTGAGTGAGGAAAAATACATTCAATTGGAAAAATATGCGTTGGCTCTTTTTGAACGAGGGACACACATGGCAGCAGAAAGAGGCTTGATTTTGGTGGATACTAAATATGAATTCGGCGAAAAAGAGGGTGTGATTTATTTAATTGATGAAGTTCATACGCCAGACTCTTCTCGTTATTTTTTCTTAGAAGGTTATGAAGAAAATCTGACGAAAGGTTTGCCTCAAAAACAATTGTCAAAAGAATTTGTTCGGGAATGGCTGATTCAAAATGGCTTTCAAGGCAAAGATGGACAAACTGTTCCGGAAATGACAGATGCGAAAGTTCTTGAAATTTCAGAGAGATATATCGAGCTTTATGAACATGTATGCGGAGAGCAATTTGTCAAACAAAACTCAGATGCAGCCTTGTCTCGAATCGAACAAAATATCAAAACATATCTTGGGATATAAAAAATGGGGCATTTGCCCCATTTTTTATAGATTAGTATTCTGATTAAACACCTGCATAAATAGGGGAAATCATGGATACATTTTTAGATTCTAACAAAGAATGCCCCATTAAGTACTCATCTACCTTTCTAGCACACTCTCTTCCCTCCGAGATAGCCCAAACAACCAACGATTGTCCACGTCTCATATCTCCTGCCGCAAATACTTTTTCGTTAGTAGTTTGATAATTAGGAGCCTTGATATTTTTTCTTTCATCTACTTCCAATTCAAATTGCTCGATAATATCTTGTTGAGGATGCAAAAAACCAGCTGCAATTAACGCCAATTCGCAAGGAATTTCTCTTTCGTTCATTTCTACTTTATTTCCGTTGAAAAAAGCAGCTTCAGAGATTAAAATTGACTTTAATTGACCT
>CAYUFZ010000080.1:0-2955 GCA_964444025.1 uncultured Emticicia sp. | reverse complement strand
CAACCTTCTTCGTGTGAAGTGGATGTACGTTTGGTAAGCGGCCAATTAGGCCAAGGGGTTTCCTCAGCTCTTGCTTGATAAAACGGCTGTTTTTTGTCGTCAATTTTAGGTTCAGGCATCACTTCTACCTGTACAATTGATTTTGCCCCATGTCTGTTTGAAGTACCCACACAATCCGATCCCGTATCTCCACCTCCGATTACAACAACATTTTTATCAGTTGCTAAAATTTCGCCATCTTGATAAGCAACTCCACGGTGATCCACTTTTACATCAATACCAGATACACGTTTATTTTGTTGGCTTAGAAATTCCATTGCAGGATAAATACCTTTTAGGTCGCTTCCTTTAATATTGATGAGTCTTGGTACAGTAGAGCCACCCGAAAGAACAATGGCATCAAAATCATGGAGTAAATCATCTGCTTTAATATGAACCCCAATGTTTGTATTCGTTTTAAAAATAATTCCTTCGGCTTTCATCACTTCTACTCTTCTACGCACAACCGATTTGTCGAGTTTAAAGTCAGGAATACCATATCTCAACAAACCACCAGGTTCGTCCGCTCTTTCAAAGACAGTAACCAAATGTCCGGCTTTATTCAATTGAGAAGCCGCCGCCAAACCAGCAGGGCCAGAGCCTACCACAGCTACTGTTTTTCCAGTACGTTTTTTAGGAATGACTGGTTTCACCCAACCATTTTCGTAAGCAGTTTCAATGATTGTTTTTTCTATATTTTCGATAGAAACCGGAGGTTTATTGATACCCAAAACACAAGCTGCCTCACAAGGAGCAGGGCAAATACGACCCGTAAATTCAGGAAAATTATTGGTAGAAGCCAAAATTTCATAAGCATATTGCCAATTTTTTTCCCAAACAGCATCATTAAATTCAGGAATAATATTTCCTAGCGGACAACCATTGTGGCAAAATGGTACACCGCAATCCATACAACGAGCAGCTTGATTTCTTATGTTTTCTTGATTATTTGGCAATTCAACCTCTTTATAATCCAAGCGACGCTCTTCAACTGCTCTTTTGGCAGCTAATTCTCTTTGAAATTCCAAGAAACCGGTTGGTTTTCCCATAGTTTTATAGATTTTATAGTTAACCGATGAAACCTTGGTTTCATCGGTACTAATTACAAAATTTTAAATTAAATATAACAAATTTAGAAATTTAAGCAATTACTTCTTTTGCCTTATTTTTTCGTTCTTGCAAAACACGTTTGTAATCCCTAGGGAATACTTTTACAAATTTGCTTACTTCTACGTCAAAATTATCCAAAATTTGTTTTGCCACAGCACTTTGAGTCAAGTCTAAATGTTTTTGGATGAATGATTTCAATAATTCGTTATCTTCAGCCTCCACAGTTTCTAAATTGACCATTTCAGTGTTGCATTTAGAAGCGAAGTTTTTGTCTTTATCATAAACAAAAGCAATTCCACCACTCATACCCGCTGCAAAATTACGACCAGTTTCTCCCAGAATTATTGCCAAACCCCCAGTCATGTATTCCAGGCCATGGTCGCCGACACCTTCGACAACAACTTTAGCTCCTGAATTTCTGACACAGAATCTTTCGCCTGCTAATCCACGAATATACGCTTCTCCAGAAGTAGCTCCATAAAAGGCTACGTTTCCGATAATCATATTTTCCTCGGCTTTAAATGTCGCATTTCTGTCTGGATAAACAATTAATTCTGCTCCACAAAGTCCTTTACCAAAATAATCGTTTGCATCACCTTCCAATTCAAGCTTCATTCCTTTGGTCGAGAAAGCTCCGAAAGATTGTCCGGCTGTTCCTCTATACTTAAACTGAACCGTGCCATTCGGCAAGCCTTCACCTTTAAATACTTTTGAAATCTCATTAGATGTCATTGCCCCAATCGAACGATTTAGGTTATTGACAAGGTAAGAAGCCTCTACTTTTGATTGGTTTTTCAGTGCTTCTTGAGCATCCTGAATCATTTTCCAATCCAACACCTGTGAAATACCATGGTCTTGCTCTTCTTGTTTGAACAATGCAACACCCTCATCGGCAGGTTCTTTGTAAAGAATTCCCGATAAATCAATCTTCTTATATTTCCAGTGTGCCAAGTCACTACGTTTTTCAAGCATTTGCACCTGACCAACCATCTCGTTGATGGTTCTGAAACCAAGCTCTGCCATAATCTCACGAAGTTCCATGGCAAGATAAGTAAACATATTCACTACGTGTTCTGGTTTACCACTGAACATCGCTCTTAACTCTTTGTTTTGAGTAGCAACACCTACTGGACAGGTATTCAAGTGGCATTTACGCATCATGATACAGCCGACTGAAACTAAAGCTGCCGTAGCTACTCCAAATTCTTCGGCACCCAATAATGCCGCAACTGCCAAGTCTTTTCCGGTACGAATTTGACCATCAGATTGAAGGACAACTCTTCCTCTGAGTTTATTCTTAACTAAAGTTTGATGTGCTTCTGCCAAGCCTAATTCCCAAGGTAAACCTGCATGACGAATCGATGAGAGAGGAGAAGCTCCAGTACCACCATCGTGTCCTGCAACCAAAATAACATCGGCATGGGCTTTCGCAACCCCTGCTGCAACAGTTCCTACACCTGCCTCTGATACTAACTTGACTGAAATTCTAGCATCTCTGTTTGAATTTTTCAAATCGTAAATCAATTGGGCTAAATCTTCAATTGAGTAAATGTCATGGTGCGGAGGTGGTGAAATTAATCCTACTCCCGGCGTACTATGACGCACCCTTCCAATCCAATCATCTACTTTATGCCCTGGCAACTGACCACCTTCGCCTGGTTTTGCTCCTTGAGCCATTTTAATCTGCAACTCTTTTGCATTGGTGAGGTAATGGCTTGTGACACCAAACCTACCCGAAGCGACTTGCTTGATGGAAGAACTCAAATTATCTCCATTTTTATCTGGTTGGTACCTGATTTCATCTTC
>CAYUFZ010000079.1:0-10889 GCA_964444025.1 uncultured Emticicia sp. | reverse complement strand
GGCAAATACATTTATACGGTATTGGATGGAAATTCTTGTCGTCTTTCGGACACGTTAGAAGTGGTTGAGCCGATGGTATTGTCTGTTACACACGAAGTATTAAACGTGAAATGCCAAAGCCAAAGTACAGGGAGTGCGAGTCTTTTGGTGACGGGAGGTACAGCCCCTTACCAATATTTATGGTCGAATGGAGCTATTACAAATGAATTGTCGAATGTAAAAGCGGGTACTTATACTTGTGTTATCAAGGATGCAAATAGTTGTACGATAATGGATACGGTTAGGGTATTAGAGCCAAAGAAGATAAGTGTCAAGTTGAGTTTTGACGAAATCTTGTGTAATGGCGGGAGTACTCAAGTAACTGTGAGTGCGGATGGTGGTGTTCCTCCCTATTCAGGGGTAGGAGTCTTTACCAAGGTATCAGGAACATATACCTTTACCGTGAAAGACTCTAATAATTGTTCGGTTGCCATGACAGGTTTTATTAAAAATGCTCCAAGTATCAATGCCCCATCAACCCGGGATTTGAGTGTATGTTTGGGTAAAATATTTGATAAAACATCGATTGTGTATGATACTACCAACACGTTAAGATGGTATTCAGATACTTTGGGTACGTCAATATCAGGACCAGACATGAGCTACATTGGTACAAAAACCTATTACGTGAGTCAATCATCGAAATTGGGTTGTGAGAGTGGGAAGACGTCGATACGTATTAGCGTATTAGATCCGAGACTTCAGGTGGAACAAAATCCGATAGACAGAAGTATTTGTAAAGGGCAATCGGCAGTATTTAGTGTGGTGGCATCTGGCAATATATCTTCTTACCAGTGGCAATTGAATGGCGTAAATATAGAAGGGGCAAATACAGCTACGTTGGTGTTAAGCAATGTCGATGAGTCGAAAATTGGGGAATATCGTTGTGTGGTGAGCAATGCTTGTGGGAGTTTGACAAGTAATTCTGGGAAACTAAGTCTTTCGTCGAATTGTGGTTATATCAAACCAGATAACTCAGACTGTTTTGATTTGGCTCTGAAAAATGTTTTGATGGGTTCAAAGAAACAAGCGATGGTATCGGATACCTTGACCTATAAGATTAGTATATATAATCAAGGATGCCAAACAGCGTATAATGTAGATGTGATGAATCATATTCCTTCGGGAATGGCTTTGGTAGGGGCTTCTTCTTGGGGTTTACTAGGGGATAAAGCCGTTCATAGAATCGGAAGTATTTCTCCGGGAGATAGTGTGTTTTTATATTTAAAATTAAGATTTGAGAAATCAGCGACAACGGCATATTTTGTGAATATTGCAGAGATTATTGGAGCAGATTTGGATGTTAAGGGTGTTCAACACATTACGCAAGACCGAGACAGTCGTTATGATGAAAATCCTCAAAATGATATAGGCAGTAAGGTAGATAGTCCTACTGATAATGTGATTTGGGGAGATGGAGATGGAAGAAAAGACATTGTTGGAGGCGTATTGGCAGAGCATGACGAAGATGACCAAGACCCAGAGGGAGTACAGTTAATCAACCCAGGGTGTTTTGATTTGGCATTGAAAAAGGAGTTGAAGTCGGGAGCCATAGCCCCTATGTTTATGTCAGGCGATAGTGCTACTTTTGTGGTGACGGTGTACAATCAATGTGCAAAAACCGATGCTTATGGTGTGAAAGTAATAGATTATATTCCAAAGGGGATGTCTCTGGTTGAGACTGGAGCTTGGCGAGCCTCGATAGATACGACTTGGCAATCTTATGGCAAAGTATCTTCAATAGATACGAATGCCGTGATTGTTATTGATAAAATAGGGGCTAATGATAGCGTGAAAGTAGAGATTACTTTGGCGATTCAGCGACATATTTTATCGGGAGTGATGGTGAATCGAGCAGAGATTTATGAGGCATCTTTGGATGAGGAAAGGAAATGGGTGCTGACACATGATAATGATAGTCGATTTGATAGGATTTCTAGCAATGATATTGGAGGAAGGGTGAATGGTTCGACAGATAATGTGGTTTTGGGAGATGGTGATTCGAGGTATGATGTGGTGAATGGGTTGCAAGCCAAACACGATGAGGACGACGAAGACCCCGCCATGATTGTAGTTGGGATAGATGATTGTTTGGAGGTTTCAGCCGATTCAGTGAAGGGCAATCGCTGGTATGATTTATATGATTCGAATGGACGATTGTATGCTTCGATTAATCCAAATGGAATGGATTTGGGTCGTGTAAGATTAAAAATCAGACATTACGGCAATGGCTGGGAACATGTACCAACGACACCTTTGGGTACGAAATTGATGTCAAGATACTATGATTTGAAGAGTTCGCTGAGAAATACCTTTGGTGATACCTTGGTATCGACACGGATTTATTACACTTATGATGAATTATCTGATTATAAAACAGCCACGAAGCTATCGAATCTTACGATTAATGATTTCCATATTGTGCGATACAATGGGATAAATGAAAATTGTGGATTTGAGGACAATGATAACTTCAATCATGAGGGCTATAGTGAGGTGTTGTACAAAGGGATTTTAGGGAAAGAGGTGAACAAGGGAGCGTATTATCTACAATTCAATTTGGATAGGTTCTCTGAAGTTGGTGCGACGGCGAATAAATATGCTTTGTTGAGTGAATGTACTTCTGAACAGGTTGAAGAAAACAAAGCGGTACGTCTGAGTTGGTTGTCAGGTTTGGAGGTTCGTTCGGAGAAATACTTGGTTCAGAGAAGCAAAGACTGTCGCACGTATGAAACCTTGACAGAGATAAGTGCAAAAGGAGCAGGAGTGGCGTATGAGTACGTGGATTATTTGCCTTATGGTGGTAATTCTTGTTACCGATTGGTTTATGTGGATAAGGATGGGACGCATAAAGTGATGGAAGTGAAGAAGGTTAATAATGGGGGAGATACTTTCTGTAAAGTTTACCCGAATCCGATAGAAGATTATCAAAATATCAATTTATATGTCAGGGGTATGGAGGCAAAAGAGGTACAAATGTTTGATGCCCTCGGACAGCAAGTGGGAGTAGATTGGATATTGAATAATTACTCAAATGTATATCGGATTATTCCTAGTGTAGATATTCACAGCATGAATGTGATTATTGTCACGGACAAAAACGGGAAGAAATGTATTGTGAAAGTAGTAGCTCCTAAGTAAAAATTAAAAATAGGCTGTCTTTTTCGGACAGCCTATTTTTTTATATTTTCTTCGTTTATCCATACTCAAATGTGTTAAAATATATTTTTTAATCTTATCTTTGCTTAGGATGCTCATGAGTTGGTAGCTTTTTTTATTCTTCAAAACAAAAATAACTACTCTTGAGCATCTTTTCCAATAATGTTAGACAAGTTCAATGTCAAGCAAGCTCAATACATTTGATTCATTATTCAAAAAACTATCATGAGATTAATACTGATTTTCCTCCTAATAACAAGTGCAACAAGCTCGATAGTAATGGCACAAGAGAATGGTCTTAAAAAAGAAGAAATACAGTTCGTCAAACAGCTGATTAGTACTTTTAAGACAAAAAATAAATCAAAAATTGCAGATTTAATTTCTTATCCTATCAGGCGAGAGTACCCTTTAAAATATGTCAATGATAAAACGGATTTTATCAAAAGATTTGATGAGATTATTGATAAAAAATTAATAGACAATATCATCAATTCCAAAATCACTGATTGGTCAGCACTTGGTTGGAGAGGGATTATGTTAGATGACGGAATTATTTGGATCGACTATGATGGCAAAATAATTGCTTTTAATTATCAATCGCCTAGAGAAAAACAATTACTAGCACAAGCCATTATGGATGATAAAAAACAATTGCCTAAATCGATGCAAGATTTTGAAAAACCTGCTTATTTGATTTTAACTAAAAATTATAAGATAAGAATTGATGAAAAAAAGCCAGGTATATATAGATATGCCGCTTGGAAAATAAAAAATCAAGCAATCGAACCAGATATTATTATAGAAAATGGGCGATTGGAATTTGGGGGTAGTGGTGGCAATCACGTCATAACTTTTATGAATAATGGTTATACATATTTGGTTTATATCAATGAAATTGGCGAATCTAGTACCCCTGAGGCTTCGCTGGTGGTTTCGAAATCAGAGAAAAACATATTAACTGAAGAGGGTGTAATAAAAAGAGATTAATTGTTCCTTTTCCCAATGAAATTTTTTAAATTATTCATGAAAATGAAAAATCTTTTGGTCGGGGCTACATGGTTTTTTAGAAGCGACCAAGTACTTTCAATCAATAATTGTCAATTCTCTTAAAATTTTTTTGGTGATACTTTTGCGGCATTCTCCAAAATCATCCCGTTTGAATTGTCGGTCTTGGAGTAATCTGGTGGCGAAAATATAGTTTTTTTGTTTGGTTTCTATAAAACCTATCCACCAACCCGTATTCATATTTTTATCTCTTGTCCAACCAGTTTTTGCTCGAATAATATAGTTATGGGTCTGCTCCGTTAGCATGACTTTTTTGACAATATCTATGTTTTCTTTATGGAAAGGCAAGCGATATTCATAAAGTTTATGTAAAAATTCTACTTGTTCTAACGGCGAAATGGCAAAATTGCCAAAATTCCAAAAATCAACATCTTCTTGGCTAAAATTTTGGTTTCCATAATTGCTTAGTTTTAAATATTTTTGGTAATGCTTTCGTCCTATTTTTTTAGCAAGCTCGGTAAACACCCACCCTGCCGATACTTCAAAGGCTTTCTGAATACTCATGTCGGTATAAATCTCTGGTCGATATCCATATTTTAGGGTATCGGCATTTCCTATCCATTTGAAAATTTCATTTTCGCTCTGAATAGTTTTGGTTTCCAAGGCAATTAAGAGATTGGGTATTTTGAAAGTTGAGGCAGGAAGTGTCCTTAATTGGACACTTTCGGTGTCGGAAAGTATCCAGTTTTTTTCATTGATATCATAGATGACTACCGAACCATCTACACCACATTCTTTGAAAAAATGGCTGAAATCCTTCCGAATAAGATGCTGGCTACCATTTTTATTCTCTTTTCTTATACTCGTACACTGAGTTTGGGCAATAATTGCCACTAAAAAGCAAAAATAGTTCAGGTTTTTCATTCGGAAGAATCAGTCAAAATTCATTAAATTATTTTTTTAGATATTCCAATTGTTCGTCTTCATCTTCAAATTCCAATTCAGCATCTTTTTCCCAGATTTCCATCTCACAAGGTTTGCAGTTGAATTTTAATTTGTATTCATTTTCACCATGCTTGAGTGTTAGGGGTTCTACTAATTTTTCGCCCATGGTTTCTCGTTGGAATCTTGCACATTTTCCTAATTCATATTTGACACAATATTTCGTCGTCATGACACGTGATTTGCCTGGATCCCACTGTAATTCAAAGGCTTTCTCAATTTCTGTTACTCCGTGTCTTTTGTAGAATGTTCTCGCTAAATGATTGGAAACATTATACGTAAAGTCGAGTGTTTTGACTGGATAAGGGTGGTCTGTTTTTTCAATTTTTACTTCTTCTCTATGATATTCTTTCACTCGAACCTCAATTAATCCATCTAACACCTCTCTTCTAATCTCATTAATTTTTGAAATTGGCAAAAACCAATTGGCACTTAAATCCACATCTATACCATCTACTACAAATGGTGTATTTCCGGTTTTGGAGAGATTTTTTTTGATATTTGGGATAACGGATTCCTGTGAATTAGCAAGTACTTTTTCGGCGGGCATGGCAAGGTTGTTTTGATGTCCGTCTTCGTCAATTGCAGTCAAAAGAAAACCATTGTCTGTTTCTGAGAAATAAAGATGTACTCCTATTTTCCTTACAGCACTATTTTCTTTTTCAACCATTTTATTGAATTCCGCATCCGAATTTCTATAGATTTCGGTTCCAATCGGAAGTGGTTTGAAATGGTTTGGAATCACAATATTATTAATAATGATATTGATTTGAGTTCCGTCTCCATCGCCATTTTCATTCAAAAAATAAAGTCCGTCGCCATTGTTCAATTTCTCATAATTTTCTATCACATAGCCATTTACTTTTACTTCTATCACTTTTCCGATGTATTGTCCTTGTGATTTTGGGCTTTCCCAATGCCCGATTTTTTCTTTTCTTTTATTTACAAAATAGTCGGTATAACCTCTATTGAAGCTTCGGTCAAGCTCGGGTTCAAAATTATAGAAGGTACGTCCGGAAGAGACTTTTTGATATTTTTCTGAGTTAGTTTCTAAGATATCATCCAATTTTTTCCGGAGATAAGAAGTGTTATTTTTTACATAAACAATATCTTTCAATCGGCCTTCTATTTTGAAAGAAGTGATTCCTGATTCAATAAGATTGGGCAATTGGTCGCTTAAATCCAAATCCTTTATTGACAATAAATGGCTATTGGCTATCAACGTTTTGCCAGTGCCATCGATTAATTGATACGGAAGTCGGCAGTTTTGTGCACACGAACCCCTGTTGGCACTGCGTTCGCCTCCAGCAATACTCATGTAGCAATTTCCACTGAAAGACACACACAAAGCCCCAGTTACAAAAAATTCAAGTTCGGCATCTGTTGCTTCACTGATTTCTTTGATTTGGTCTAAATTCAATTCACGTGCCAATACTACCCTTTTAACTCCTGCATCTTTCAGAAATCTAACGTGGGCAGCATTTCTATTATTGGCTTGTGTGCTGGCATGAATCACAATAGGAGGCAAATTCATTTCCAAAATTGCCATATCTTGCACAATGAGAGCATCAACTCCGATGTGGTATAATTCATGTATCAATTGCTCACAATCTTTCAATTCGTGGTCATATAAAATGGTGTTGATGACTACAAATACCTGGGCTTTGAATAAGTGTGCATAGCGGACCATTTCTGCAATGTCTTCAACAGAATTGGTTGCATTGGTGCGTGCTCCGTATTGTGGTGCTCCTATATAAACAGCATCTGCTCCGGCATTAATAGCTGCCATTCCTTGAATTAAGTTTTTGGCAGGTGCCAAAATTTCAATTTTTTTTCTCATACAAAATTTTGTCCCTTGAGATATTTGGTTTGATGGTTACAAAATTACTAAATTTTATAAGAAAAATATGACGACA
The DNA here is from genome assembly GCA_964444025.1 of uncultured Emticicia sp. Classification (GTDB taxonomy): domain Bacteria; phylum Bacteroidota; class Bacteroidia; order Cytophagales; family Spirosomataceae; genus Emticicia. Next base: position 3,768 of record CAYUFZ010000079.1, on the reverse strand, counting down.
CGCCTATTTGAGTTTTTGAAATAGACCAAAAATGCCTAAATTGATTCTTAAAGCACATATTTGTAGGAAAACTGAGGGGTAATATTGTTTTTTTTGTAGTCAAATTGTTTTCTTTTGTCGCTATTTCATAACTTTGCATAACCTATGATGAAATAATACGATGACAGATACTTATTCGCAAGCTTCGATGTTCGATCTTTGGCGACAGAATCACTATATATATAAAGATAATTTTGTTGGTCATAAGTCTTCATATATCGAAAATCTTTTACCTGAGATTGCCGTACAGCTCAATGTCTATGAGGTATTGGAATTGCTTCAGAAACGATTGGGGGGCAATGTTATTCAGCGTGCATTAGATTTTCAACAATCCATCGAAAGTCCGATTGCCAAATATTCGGATTCTTCTTGGCTCAAAAAGTCTAACATGGTCGGAATCAATGTCCGTACCATCGGGAATTTCTTTAATGTGGTTAAATATGCCTTAACCTTACCTAAAAGTCAGGATTCGATACACCTTTTGCCTATCTGGGAACCGGGAGTCGTCGGAAGTCTCTATGGTATGGTAAGTTTCAATATCAATCCAGAGTTTTTTAGTCAAGAGCTAGCATCTGCTATCCCATCTTTAAATACGGTCGAAAAACAATTAAAATTTGTTGTTGATGTACTTCATGCCCTCGGCAAATCCGTTGGGATGGATGTGATTCCACATACAGATAGATTTTCAGAAATGGTTATTGCTTATCCAAGATATTTTGAATGGGTAAAGCGTGTGGGAGGCAGAATCACGAGCAATTCTGAATTATTGTACCGTGATGTAGAAGAAATTATCTGGAAATATTTGGGTAGATATGGTACTGCCAATGGAACGTCTATTTCATATTCAAAAAATACTTTGTTTTCGCCTGATATTCCGATATTAAGTGATGAGCAAAGACTGGAAATTATTTTTGGGCTAAAAGAAGATTATGCAGGAAGGTTGAGAAGACGGATAGAATTGATGCATGAATTGATTTATCAAGGATATGAAACCTTGCCCATGACCATGGCTCCTCCTTATCGGGGTTTGCACATTAATCCTGAAGAATTTGTAGTAGATGATAACGGAAATCGTTGGTACACCTACGAATTTGACGAGCCTCAGGCAATGTCGAGGGTGTTTGGTCCATTGACTCGCTATAAATTTTATCACTCAAAAGATGATAATGCTAACTGGGAGTTGGATTTTCAAACCCCTAATGAAGGTGTTTGGGTATATTTCTGTGAAAAAGTATTTGAATGTCAGCAAAAGTACAACATAGATTTTATGCGGGGGGATATGGCTCATGTTCAGCCTCGCTCTTCTGGTGTTCCGAAACAACCCGATGAATTTTATGACCCCCTCATGGCTGCCAAACTTTTTGTGCAAAAAAGGGGAGTGAAACATTTTGGCTTTTTTGCAGAAACTTTTTTGGTCGAACCAGACTATATGGGTTATGGCGACGAGAATGACCATTTGGAGGCAATTTGTGCCGATTCTACTTTGGGGGATTTACAGTCTTCTGTGGTTGGCTCTCAAGAGTTTATGGAAAAGTGGACAAAGTATTATTCGCTATTGAAAAACCGAACATTTGCTCCGAATTTTACGGTAATGACGGCAGATAAAGATGACCCTCGTTTTGATGAGTTTTATAAAACAGGCAATCACTTGAGGTTATTTATTGCTTTGTGTCTGACAGATATGCCGAGCTATGTAGGTTTGGGGTTTGAAACTCGAAATTTACACCTTCAAAGAGGGAAAAATGAAGAATATACAAAGCTGTATGTGTTTTCAATTCAAGATGATAAAGAAATTGATAAAGTAACTCATGGCCCTTATGTTTGGGGTGAAAATCATGCACAATTTACTTTGTTTCAACAATTTTATCAGACTGTTGATGGCATTTGGGAATATATCGAGGGGAAAGATGTTTCTTGGATTTTACAAGCAGATTTGAACCAAAAATTAATGATTTGGCAAACTGAGGCTGAACAAAAATATATATTTGTGGCAAATCTTGATTCAGAATCGGGAATAGATAATAGTCTTGTGGAAGACAAAACCAATGCTTTGTCTTTAGAACTGATTTTTTCTACTTCTGGATATACTCAACAACATGAATGTAGAATTTATCGGATTAGATAATAATAGCAAATAGACTGATATTGGTTTATAAATACGTTATTTTGCATAAAATAGCGTATTTGTTTTGTAAATAAAAATACTTTTACTAATTTCGCACCCTATTAGGGATTTTCCTCTTAGAAAATGCAAATCTTTGGAAGAATTTCGGTCCGATACACTTCTATTTTCGTAGGATAGAAGCATAGGGGGCGGAGTTCTCTTCGCTACGATAAATTATTGCCAGGCTACCTAAAATTAAGGCAGGCCTCGTAAGCTAAAATTCAAAAAATATTTATTGAACACTTAAAACTTTTCAAACCTTGAATCTTACAGAAACCGGTAGAAAAAGTTTCGCAACGGTGAAGCCTCTCATCGAATATCCTGATTTTTTGGATATTCAGCTGAAGTCGTTTCAAGATTTCTTTCAAATCGAAACACCAGCGGAAAGCAGAAAAAAAGAAGGGCTCTATAACGTTTTTGCAGAAAACTTCCCCATCGCGGATTCTCGCGAAAATTATGTATTGGAGTTTGTAGATTATACCATCGACCCGCCTAAATATTCGGTAGATGAGTGTATTGATCGTGGGCTGACCTACGCAGTTCCATTAAAAGCAAAGTTACGTTTGATTTGTAACGATACTGATAATGAGGATTTTGAAACCATCGAGCAAGAAGTGTTTTTGGGGAATATCCCTTACATGAATGGTAGAGGCTCTTTCATTATCAATGGTGCTGAACGTGTCATTGTATCTCAATTGCATCGTTCTCCAGGTGTGTTTTTCTCGATGAGCAAGCATACCAACGGTACCAAATTGTACTCAGCACGTGTGATTCCGATGAAAGGATCTTGGATTGAGTTCTCGACGGATGTAAACAATGTGATGTATGCTTATATCGACCGTAAGAAGAAATTTCCGGTTACTACTTTATTAAGAGCCATCGGATTTGGTTCTGATAAAGAAATTTTGAATTTGTTCGGACTTTCTGAGGAAATTCCAGGCACTCGTGAGGCATTGAAGAAAGCGGTTGGTCGTAGATTAGCGGCTCGTGTGTTGCGTACTTGGACAGAAGATTTCGTGGATGAAGATACTGGAGAGGTTGTTTCGATTGACCGTAACGAGGTGATTTTGGAGCGTGACTCCGTAATCACAGATGATGATATAGATACCATTTTAGGAACAGAACAAAAATCTATTATTTTACATAGAGAAGATGCCAATGTTTCGGAGTTTAATATCATTTATAACACCTTACAAAGAGATAGTTCAAACTCGGAAAAAGAGGCGGTTGAACAAATTTATCGTCAACTGAGAAATACTGAAGCTCCTGATGAAGCCACTGCTCGTGAAATCATTCAAGGTCTTTTCTTCTCGGATAAAAGATATGATTTGGGAGAAGTTGGTCGCTATCGTGTCAATACAAAATTAAATTTAACAACTCCTTTAGAAACAGGTGTATTGACTACACAGGACATCGTGGAGATTGTTAAATTCTTGATTAGTTTGATTAATTCTAAAGCAGTTGTCGATGATATAGATCACTTATCGAATCGTCGTGTACGTACTGTTGGCGAACAATTATATGCTCAATTTGGGGTAGGTTTGGCTCGTATGGCTCGTACCATC
>CAYUFZ010000078.1:5669-10985 GCA_964444025.1 uncultured Emticicia sp. | reverse complement strand
CCAAGCTAATTGGCTTTAGCAAATAATCAAATACTTCTAATTCATAGCCCTCCAAAGCATATTCTGAATAAGCAGTAGTAAGAATAACCAAGGGCTTTTTTTGAAGAATTTTTAACAAGGTAATGCCCGTAACTTCAGGCATTTGAATGTCAGAAAATAGAATATCTACCGAATTATTTCTTAAAAACTCAAGAGCCTCAAGAGGATTGCCAAAAGAATGTAAAAGATTCAGATGCGAAACTTTATTCACGTACGCTTCCATGAGATTCCGTGCGAGGGGTTCATCCTCGATAATGATACATGAATACATTTTTTCTAAGTTAAATTTAATTGAAGGCTTATTTGATAAGTGTCTTCATTCTGTACAACATTCAATTGATACTTGTTCGGATAACTTAAATCCAATCTTCTGCTGACATTCTGAAGCCCAATCCCTGATTTTTCGTTTTGTGCTTCAAGATTTTTGCTCAATTTACTATTTTCTACGATATAAGTGCATAATTTCTGGTCAATTTTAATGGATATATTCACAAAAGCATTGTCTGAATGATTGCTCACACCATGTTTGAAAGCGTTTTCGAGAAATGTTATGAAAATCAAAGGCACAATTTGAATCGATTCGGTATCTCCCTGAATGTCAAATTTGATAGGAATACTTTTATCCAAACGAAGTTTTTCGAGACTGATATAGTTTTTCATATAATCTATCTCTTTTTTTAAAGGGACTTGCGGATGATTGGAGTCATAAAGCATGTACCTCATCATGGCAGAAAGTTTTTCGATGACTTCGGTTGTATTTGGCGACTGCACCATTGCCAAATAGTATAAATTATTAAGCGTATTGAACAAAAAATGTGGATTTATTTGAGCTTTTAAAAAACGAATTTCTGCTGTTAATTTTTCATTTTCGATGGCTTTTTTCTTTGACTCCAAATCAAACCAATCTTCAGCAAATTTTAGCATTCCCACAAAAAAAATGATGAATAAGGTACTCAGGGCATGTTGAATAACAAATTTTTCGCTATAAATAAATCTCTTCGCTTCTCGAAAATCCAAATAGATATATCTTTTTAATTCAATGTGTAAGGTGACACCAACGGAAAAAATGATGAAAAAGACGAATAAATACCGACCTAAATTTTTTGAAGCCAAAAAACGTGGAAGCCAAAAAAAGTAATTCAAATAACTAAGAATGGCAATAATGATTGTTTGAGAAGATGCATCATAAAATGCTCTTTGATAATTGATTTCTTCCCCCCTTCTGGAAAAAGAAACTTGGTAGAAAAAAAATGAAAAATAAACACTCCAAAAGGATATATGTAATAAGAAAATTCTATTTCTCTGAATAAATGATTGCATCTTAATTGAGTAAATGGTCTTGTCTAAATTTAAAACTTTATATAAATATCGAAATTTTTTACTTCTTTTTATAGCTCATCTTGGATAAACGGAACTCTCTTCTATTGTTTTGCCTAATTTATCGATTCTTTTTGCTTTATTTTCGACTAGTCGGGATTGTCGAGTCTTTGCACGGATTGTCGAGTGGTCTGGGTATTTGGTCTATTCTTCTGCATTTATATTAAATTAATTTGTTTTTTTGTGGCACAATTGCACCAAACATATTTTAATTGAACCAATTTAATAAATGTATATGAATACGATTTTCAAAGTATTAACACTGAGTTTACTCGTTACGGAACTGACATTCGCCCAATACGGCCCACCACCCGGAGGCGGTGGTTATGGTGGAGGAGACGGCAATGGAAGACCTCGTCAAAATTCCCCTCAACAATCAGCCAAGCCTGCTCTAAATCTTGAAGGAAATGCTCCCAAAGGAAATTCTAAAATTTATGGATTTGTCATTGACGAAACCATGTCGTCTGCGGTAGAATTTGCAAATATTGCCCTCTATAATAAAGCCACTAAAAAAGCGGTCGATGGAACAATTGCCGATGAAAAAGGAAAATTCTCAATGAATCGTGTGGCAGCAGGAGAATACAATTTGGTCATTACATTTATTGGCTATTCAGACAAAACCATTGAGGTAAAAGTAGAAAAAAGCAAAGATAATGATTTGGGGGTGATTAAATTGAATCAAAGTGTCAAAAAATTGAATGAAGTGACTGTCACTGCCGAAAAATCGATGATTGAAGAAAAAGTGGACAGATTGGTATATAATGCCGAAAAAGATTTAACTGCAAAAGGAGGAGATGCCTCAGATGTGTTGAGAAAAGTTCCGATGTTGACAGTGGATTTAGATGGAAATTTGTCATTGAGAGGTACTTCAAATTTGAAAGTTTTAATCAATAATAAACCTTCAACCATTGTTGCCAGTAGTATTGCCGATGCCTTGAAAATGATTCCTGCTGATTTGATAAAAACCGTGGAGGTTATTACGTCTCCTTCAGCCAAATATGACGCAGAAGGCTCTGGTGGAATCATCAACATTGTATTAAAAAAATCAACTTTACAAGGAATTACCCTAAATGTAGATTCGGGGGTAGGTATCAGAGGCTCTAATTTGAGTTTGAATGGAAATTACCGACAAGGTAAATTAGGGATTAATCTGGGTGGTTTTGGAAGAGCTTTTTATAATAAATCGTATGTTACGCTCGACCAATCAACCAATAGAGGTAGTGATGTATTACTAACCAACCAGACCGCCAATGCGTTCGACAATGGTCTCTTTGGAAGGTATAATCTAGGGTTTGATTATGATTTAAAGAAAAACCAATCCTTAACGGGTTCTTTGGCTTTTGGCACAAGAAATTTCAGCAGAACACAAGATTTTATTACAAATTCTTATGTAAACAATGTCTTGAATAACACCTCTTATAGAAATGTTGCCAGTGCAGATTTGTCTAATTCGGTGGATTTTAGTTTGGATTATATCCGAACTTTCAAACCATCGCAAGAATGGTCAGTTTCTGCTCAGATTAGCCAAAATAAATTAAAAAATAATTTTAATGCCGATATCTTGAGTAATGCTGAAGTATTGTTGAATCGCCAGAAAAATTTGAACTCTAATTTTAATAATGAACTTACTTTACAGACCGATTATCAAACACCGATTAAACAAAATCAAATGCTTGAAATCGGTGCAAAAACGGTGATTCGTCAGGTAAACAGCGATTTTGAATATTTATTTGCAGGAGCAACGGGCGAATTTGCCACTGATTTACGGAATCCTGCTGGATTATTGAATTATAAACAAAACATTGCGGCAGCGTATGTGTCTTACACGTATTCAACTAAAAATAAATATACTTTCAAAATCGGAACAAGATTTGAGAATACCAAAATTGATGCAGAAGATAAAAAAGGAGCAATCTTGATTCCGGCGTATTCGAATCTCGTACCAAGTGTAAATATATCGAAACCTGTCGGAAAAGCGACAACTATGAAATTGGCTTATAACAACCGAATTCAAAGACCAGGTCTTCAGCAATTAAATCCAAATTTTAATGCTGCCAATACCCAAAATATTTCGATTGGTAATCCAAGCTTAAAACCAGAAATTTCGAATAACTTTGAATTAAGTTTAAGCACCAGTATCAAAAAAACATATTTGAATATGTCCTTGTTTGGTCGCCAAACCAATAATTCTATTACTCGAATAACCATGCCATCTGATACATTGGCGGGAGCTTTGATTACGACTTTCCAAAACATTGGAAAAGAACAAACGTTTGGTTCAAATATTTTTGGAAATATTTCTCTTACTTCTAAATGGACTTTGAATGGAGGCGTGGATATTTATTATAATTATTTGGAAGGACAACAAACTGGGATGAATGGGGTTTCGTCTAAAATCTCAAATGACGGAATTGTAATCGGAGGAAGAATTCAATCTCAATTGTCGCTGAAAAATGGTTGGGCTATGCAATTTTTTGGAGGATATAGAGGCAATAGGGTGCAATTACAAGGTTCACAACGTGGACAAGGGATGTATTCATTGGGCGTAAGAAAAGAGTTTAAAAACAAAAAAGGAAGCTTAGGAATTGCATCTGATAATTTCTTCGGAGGAATGATAATGAAATCAACTTTGGAGACACCTCAGTTTAATCAAGTGAGTGTGAATCGATTGTATAATCAAAATGTAAAAATCACTTTCAGCTATAAAATTGGTAAAATGAAATTTACCGAAACAAAAAAATCTAAAGTAAAAAATGATGACGTAAAAGCAGGAGGTGATAATAATCAGTAAAAATTAGGAAAAAAATTGGAAAGAAACTTAAGAAGGCTCACCATTGGTGAGCCTTTCTTTTGTTGGGTAGCATAGAATTACGATATTTTTCTACAGAAATAACAGATAACAAACATAAATGAATATTTTCCCCTAATTTTGCTGTTTGATATGAATTGAAGAAAATTAAGTTTTCATTTAAAAAATAATTGAAGTCGTGGCAAGACCAAGCAAAGATGAATTGATTAAACAAGCGAAGGAAACCCCTCTTAATCGTCAATATAATCAGATAAAATCGAAGTATCCAGGAGCAATGCTTTTGTTTCGAGTGGGAGATTTTTACGAAACTTTTGGTGAAGATGCCATCAAAGCATCCAAAATATTGGGAATTGTACTAACTCGCCGAAATAATGGCGGTGCTCACGAAGAATTAGCTGGATTTCCACATCATTCCTTGGATAATTATTTACCCAAATTGGTTCGTGCTGGTGAAAGAGTTGCCATTTGCGACCAATTGGAAGACCCGTCCACTGCCAAAGGTATTGTTCGAAGAGGAGTAACCGAATTAGTGACACCAGGCGTTTCGTTCAATGATAATGTATTAAACCATAACCAAAATAATTATTTAGCATCGATACATTTTAGCAAAAATGATTATTTCGGTATTTCTTTCTTAGATGTTTCAACAGGGGAGTTCCTGACGACGGAGGGAAATGCGGCTTATATTGATAAATTGTTGCAAAGTTTTGCCCCTGCCGAAGTGCTTTATTGTAAGAAATATCGAACCGAATTTCACCAATTATTTGGAGATAAATTTAGCGAGTTTACTTTTGAAGATTGGGCATTTAACTATGATTTTGCACATAATTTGCTTCTGAATCATTTTAATGTTGCTACTTTGAAAGGTTTTGGAGTAGAAAATTTGCCTGATGGTGTTACGGCTGCGGGGGTGATACTTCGCTATCTGGCAGATACAGAACACCGAGAAATGGGGCACATTTCGAGGATAACGAGGCTGGATGAAGACAGGTACGTGTGGTTGGATAAATTTACGATTAGAAATCTTGAATTGATTTTTCCACAACATGAAGGAGGTATCCCATTGATTCATGTTTTAGATAAAACGCTCA
>CAYUFZ010000078.1:0-5659 GCA_964444025.1 uncultured Emticicia sp. | reverse complement strand
CTGCCCATAAAGGATAAGTCCGTGATTCAGGAAAGATTGGATACCGTCAATTTTTTATTGGATAATGAAGAAATTCTTGAGCAATTATTGCTGCTACTAAAGCCCATCGGAGATTTAGAAAGACTCATCTCGAAGGTGGCGGTTCGGAGAATCAATCCGAGAGAAATGGTTCAACTCAAAAGAGCATTGACGCAAATTCAGCCGATTCAAGAACAGTTGAAAAAAGGAATGGACGTTTTTCCGGTCTTGAATAAATACATCAACCAATTGGCAGATTGTCTGTACTTAATCGATAAAATTGAAAAAGAATTGAAAGATGAAGCTCCGGCACTTAGCAACCAAGGAAATTTGATTAAAGATGGTGTCGATGCCGAATTGGACGATTTGAGAAAGATTGCCTTTTCTGGAAAAGATTTTTTGATTGAAATACAAAACCGTGAAGCCCAACTGACTGGTATCCCCTCGCTCAAAATTGCTTATAATAAAGTGTTTGGATACTATTTAGAGGTGTCAAATGCCCATAAATCGAAAGTTCCCAATGAATGGATACGCAAGCAGACGTTGGTGAATGCCGAAAGGTATATCACGGAAGAATTGAAAACTTATGAAGAAAAAATTCTAACAGCAGAATCAAAAATTTTTGATATTGAATATCGTATTTTTAATGAATTGGTGATTACCGCCAATGATTTTGTGGTACAAATCCAACAAAATGCTCGGGTAATTTCCATTTTAGATGCTCTTGCTTCTTTTGCTCAGGTGGCAAAACAAAATAATTATTGCAAACCAAAGATTAATGATTCCAAGACACTCCAAATCAAAGACGGGAGGCATCCGGTCATTGAACAACAGTTGCCTTTGGGCGAAGCGTATGTCCCGAATGATTTATTTTTAGATGATATCAGCCAGCAAATCATTATCATTACTGGCCCCAATATGTCGGGAAAATCCGCTTTGTTGCGTCAGACAGCTCTGATAGTTTTAATGGCTCAAATTGGTTCGTATGTACCCGCTGCTTCGGCAACATTGAGTATTGTCGATAAAATTTTTACTAGGGTTGGTGCCAGTGATAATTTGTCGAGAGGCGAATCTACATTCATGGTCGAAATGACAGAAACAGCGAGTATCTTGAATAATTTGAGCGACAACAGCTTGGTCATCATGGATGAAATTGGTAGAGGAACCAGTACTTATGATGGGGTGAGTATTGCTTGGAGTATCGCTGAGTACTTACACAATCATCCCAAATATAAGCCTTGGACATTGTTTGCGACCCATTACCATGAATTGAACCAATTGGCAGAGGATTTTGGTAGAATAAAAAATTTCAATGTGGCGGTCAAAGAGATTAATAATAAAATAGTATTTTTAAGGAAACTCAAAGAGGGGGGAAGTGAACACAGTTTTGGAATTCATGTGGCTCAAATTGCAGGTATGCCTCAAGAAGTGGTATTGAGGGCAAATGATATTTTACACCATCTGGAAAATGATTCAATCAAAGAGAAAAATTCCGAAAAAATGAAAGAAGCTCCCAAAAATAATTTCCAATTGAGCTTTTTTGAACCACAAGACCCGAAAACCGAAATATTAATAAGTACTTTGAAAGCAATTGACGTGAATACTATTTCTCCCATCGAAGCATTGCTGAAATTAAATGAGCTTATTCGCTTACTTTAATCAAAAACATGATGGCTGTCATAATTTATTTTAATTCAGACAAGTAGCTTTGTCAATTATTAATCCTAAAAATGATGACAGCCATTAGTAATTTAATTGATGAAGCTCAAGTGCTTCATTTAATCAATGAAAGATTAGAAGTGTTGCCTACTTCTCAAAAGACCATTAAATCGATGGAGATGAACAGCGAATTAATGCGGTTGATTCTTGATTTGTATAATAATGAGGAAGATTTTGTCAATGAAGCCCTTAAAAGGTTTTCGGTAGAGGAAATTCTAAATTATTTACAATTGACTCATCAATTTTATTTGAATAAAAAATTACCAGAAATCGAGCAGTCTTTATTGCATATTTTTAGCAAATATGGTCAAAGCCATCAATTATTGGCAAGTTTGGCAATATTTTTTAATAATTATAAAAATAAATTGGTCGAGCATATCAAGATGGAGGAGAAACTTCTTTTTCCATACATTAGAAAAATGATTGTGGCGGCAAAAGCAAGCCCGATTTGTATCGAAAGTTTGCACTTAGATACAAATTTCTCAATTGAAGAGTTTATTTCCAATCACTCAGCTATCGAAGATGAGTTGCAGGAAGTAAGTGAAATCATTAAAAAATATTCAGATTCGTCGGAGATTCCTCTGCCTTATAAAATATTTTTAAATCAAGTAGAGATTTTTGAATTAGAGTTACGCAAACATGCCATCATCGAAGACCATGTACTGGTACCGATGGTGATTGAATTAGAAAAAAAATTAAAAGGTTAAATTCGCATCACTCTCCCTAATCTTATGATAACCCGACTTCGGTTGGGTTATTTTTTTGAGACATATTGTCTTTTTTTGTGCTTGTTTATAAATAAGAATATGACAAATTTTCCGATTTTTATCATTTGCACGTTTTTTGTGGGTATATTTTCATAAGCAAACTGAAAATGAATTTCGAAAAATATACCATCAAATCTCAAGAGGTTATTCAGAAAGCCTCTGAATTAACACTCGCTTATGGGCAGCAAGCATTGGAAACGGGGCATTTACTGAAAGCCATGTTGGAAACAGATGCCAATACGATTTCATTTATTATCAACCAATCCAAAGCCAATTGGACAATAATCCAACAAAAAACCGATGAAATAGCTTTGTCTTATCCCAAAGTTTCGGGAGGTACTGCTCAGGTTTATTTGAGTAATGAGATTTCACAGCTTTTTCAAAAAGCAACCGAACTGACAAAAGCATTTGGAGATGAATATATTAGCATAGAAATTTTATTTCTCGGCATGGCAATAGGCAAAGACACCGTTGCCAAAATGCTTCAAGGACAACAACTTACAGAAAAGAATATCAAGGAATCCATCAAAAAACTAAGAGGAAATAACCAAGTGAAAGACCAAAATGCTGAAAATACTTATCAAGCCCTTGCTCGTTATAGCAAAAATCTGAATGATTTGGCACGAAAAGGCAAAATAGACCCTGTTATCGGAAGAGACGAAGAGATTCGTCGGGTATTACAAATCCTGTCGAGAAGAACCAAAAATAATCCAATTTTATTGGGAGAACCTGGGGTAGGAAAAACCGCAATCGTAGAAGGTTTGGCTCAAAGAATTGTGTCTGGAGATGTTCCTGAAAACCTAAAATCCAAAACAATTGTCTCTTTGGATATGGGGCTTCTGATTGCCGGAGCAAAATACAAAGGGGAGTTTGAAGAACGATTAAAGGCAGTTATCAAGGAAGTGACTGATTCAAATGGGGAGATGATATTGTTTATCGACGAAATTCATACCTTGGGGGGGGCTGGTGGGGGTGGTGAAGGGGCAATGGATGCCGCCAATTTGCTGAAACCTGCGTTGTCGAGAGGTGAATTGCATACCATTGGGGCAACTACCTTGAATGAGTATCAAAAATATATCGAGAAAGACAAAGCCCTCGAAAGACGTTTCCAAGCCGTGATGGTCGATGAGCCGAATGTAGTAGATGCGATTTCGATTTTAAGGGGAATTAAAGAAAAATACGAATTACATCATGGCGTAAGAATTCAAGATGATGCTGTGATTGCCGCAGTAGAATTATCAGACAGATATATTTCGGATAGAGTTCTGCCTGATAAAGCCATTGATTTGATGGATGAGGCAGCGTCTAAGCTTCGATTAGAAATGGATTCAATGCCTGAAGAATTGGATGAATTGAATCGTAAAATTATGCAACTCGAAATAGAAAGAGAAGCCATTCGTCGGGAGAACAATCGAGAAAAAGAAGCATTGTTGAATAAAGAAATTGCTGATTTTAGTGAAAAAAGAAATAATTTAAAGTCTAAATGGGAAAATGAAAAAGGGGCATTGAATGAAGTACGAACATTGAAAGAAGCCATTGAAAAGCTTAAAATTGAGGCAGAACAAGCCGAAAGGGCTGGAGATTATGGCAAAGTTGCCGAAATCAGATATGGCAAACTCATTGAAACAAATAATCGCTTGAATGAAATTCAAAAGTTAAATACTGCCAATGCCGAAAGTCAGTTGCTAAATGAGGAAGTAACTGCCGAAAATATTGCAGAAGTAGTTGCCAGATGGACAGGGGTGCCAGTTGTAAAGATGCTTCAAAGTGAGCGAGAAAAATTACTTCATCTCGAAGATGAATTGGGTAAAAGAGTTGCTGGACAGGAAGAGGCAATCGAGTTGGTGGCAGATGCTGTCAGACGTTCGAGAGCTGGAATGCAAGACCCTAAAAAGCCTATCGGAAGCTTTTTGTTTTTAGGAAGTACGGGGGTTGGAAAGACAGAACTAGCAAAAGCGTTGGCTGAATATTTGTTTAATGATGATACTGCCATGGTTCGAATTGATATGAGCGAATATCAGGAAAGACATGCGGTGAGTCGCTTGGTAGGAGCCCCTCCAGGATATGTTGGATATGAAGAAGGGGGACAATTGACGGAGGCTGTTCGACGCAAACCATATAGCGTCATTTTACTAGACGAAATAGAAAAAGCACATCCAGATGTTTGGAATATTTTGTTGCAGGTATTGGATGAGGGTAGGCTGACCGACAACAAAGGTCGTACTGCTAATTTCAAAAATACGATTATTATCATGACCTCAAACATTGGAAGTTCGATTATTCAGGAAAAATATTTGGCTGCCAATGGAGATGAAAAAGGATGGAGTTTGTTCTATAAGGAAGAGGCGAAAAATGAAGTAATGGACTTGTTAAAAACATCTGTTCGTCCAGAATTTTTGAATAGAATCGATGAAATTGTTCTTTTTGACCCACTTTCTAAGCTAAATATCCGACAAATCGTTCAGATACAATTCAAGCAAATTAAGGTTCGATTGGCAGAACAAGGAATTACTCTCGAGGCAACAGATGCCGTTTTAGATAAGTTGGGTGAGGAGGGGTATGACATCATTTTCGGGGCAAGACCCTTGAAAAGAGTCTTGCAAAGAAGGGTGCTGAATGAATTGTCTAAGGCTATTTTGTCTGAGAAAATACATAAAGATTCGGTCGTAATGATGGATTTGGATAAGAATGGAGAAATTAATTTTGAGAATATTTAATTTATTTTCCCTTGCAGGGTATTCAAATCGAATGCCTTGCAAGGTTTTATTGTAAATATGTCTGAAAAACCCGAATCAAGTCCTCGAAATTCATGCCTGCTTTCACCCTTTTATCATTTAAAATTTGAATGTACTTTTTATCGAGGCTGGTAAATTCTTCAGGATTATAAAAAATATCGACAGTGTCCCACATAATCGACTTTTGGGTAGGTACATGCGAAAGCCCAATGGCATGTCCAATCTCATGTCGGGTGATTAATTTTCTTTCTAATTCAGGAAAGACACTGGTAATCCAAATGACCGATTTTTTTATTTCATGTGTAGTTTTTCCGGTAGTCATGAATGCCGTACCTCCTACTTGCAATTCACCTTCAAGGCTCATCTGATATTTTTTTTCAAAATCAAGTAAATTTTCTAGATCTGCTCCTCTCCATCCAT
>CAYUFZ010000077.1:0-10998 GCA_964444025.1 uncultured Emticicia sp. | reverse complement strand
GGACTCGAACCTGTGACCTTCGGGTTATGAGCCCGACGAGCTGCCAACTGCTCCATCCCGCGATGTTGTTTTAATCGTGAATGCAAAGGTAGCAATTTTTTCATAATAAAAAACTATCTTTGCAAAATATTTTATTTTTTTGCTCTCTTTTATTATTCTTTATGGAATTTCAAGCAATTTCACCCAATCATAAGGCAGGTTTTATTTCGATTATCGGAAAACCGAATGTCGGAAAATCAACTTTGATGAATATTTTGGTAGGTGAACGTCTTTCAATTATTACTTCTAAAGCCCAGACTACTCGTCATCGAATCATGGGGATTGTCAATGGAGTTCATGATGGGACAGATTTTCAATTGGTTTATTCCGATACACCAGGAATCATTAAGCCAGTATATGAGCTTCATAAGTCGATGATGCACTTTGTACACGGCTCTCTGGAAGATGCCGACGTGATATTATTTGTGACGGATATTTTTGAAAAACACGACGAAGATGATGTGATTTCTAAGATTGCCAACACAGATGTGCCTATTCTCTTAATTATTAATAAAATTGATTTAGCAAAACCCGAGCAGGTAGAAGAAAAAATAAATTATTGGAAAGAAAATTTCAAATCAAGAGAAATCATTCCTATTTCGGCATTGCACCAACAAAATGTGGAAGGTCTTTTGGGAAAAATAGTAGATTTATTGCCGGTACATCATCCTTATTTCCCCAAAGATGAATTAACAGACAAGCCTGAGCGTTTTTTTGCGGCTGAAATTATTCGTGAAAAAATATTTACCAATTATACAAAAGAAGTTCCGTATAGCTCTGAAGTGGTGATTACTTCATTTAAAGAAAAAGAGGAGATGATTGTAGTGAGTGCGGAGATTTATGTGGAAAGAACCACGCAACGGGCAATTATGCTAGGGCATAAAGGGGAGAGAATTAAAAAACTAGGAACGGAAGCTCGAGAAGAGATGGAGAAGTTTTTTGGGAAGCGAATTTTCTTGGAGCAGTATATTAAAGTCGAGCCGGATTGGCGTAATAAAAAACAGAAGTTGGAGCGTTTCGGCTATGAATAAGATTTTATCATTTAACCTCACAAAGCCATGTCTTATTTATTATTAAGTATTTTGTTTTCTGTCTTGTTATTGATAAATTTTCGATTATTCCCGAAATTTAATATCAGTACGTTTCAAGCAATTGCCTTTAATTATCCGGTATGTTTTCTTACGGGATATGTACTAATGCCTGAAAACCAATCTTTTGTGCTTGATTTTAGTCAAGAATGGACTTATTATGCGGCATTATTGGGAGTAGGCTTTATCCTTACGTTTCTATTATCTGGGGCATCTACTCAAAAAATAGGAATGACTTTAACCTCTTTGGCAAATAATATTTCTTTGGTAATACCGGTCTTATGTAGCCTTTTCTTATTTGGAAGCTCCTCAAAAGCTTTTGATGTACTTAATTATCTTGGCTTATTGATGGCATTATTGGCGGTTGTTTTGAGTACTTATCAGCCAGCAAAACAAGACAAAAAAAGTACAGAAAATCGTCTTCATTGGCTATTACCGATTGGCGTTTTTTTGATGTATGGAATTACAAATACAGCTATTAACTATCTGAATATTAAATATATACAATCTGCAGACAGAACAATTCCTGTAACGTTGGTAATGGTCTTGGGAGCGGCAATTTCGGGTATTATTGTTTTAATAATGAAGTATGTAAAAAAAGATGAAATCTTTGCTATAAAGAATGTATTGGCGGGTTTTACTTTGGGGATTCCCAATTTTTTGTCTTTTTATTTTCTTATTTTAGCACTGACTTCCTACGGAAATAGTGGAGCATTTGTATATCCTATTTATAATATTGGGGTGATTATACTAACAGCGGTAGTTGCTTTAGTATTTTTCAAAGAAAGACTTACATCTTTAAACAAATACGGGCTATTATTAGCAATTTTAGCCATTATTTTTATTTCATTTTCATGGCAAGACCTTCAAAGTTTTTTCGGGAAATGAACCGAATAAGCGAAAGTCTTGTTCAATACGAATAGACTTCTCCCTATTTGTTCAGTTTTTTTATTCATTTTTACAGTTCTCATAAGAGAATCACTGTTTACCGTTTTAACGAACGATAACCGTTTACCGATTTTATGGCAAATATAGTTGCAATTGTAGGCCGACCGAATGTTGGCAAATCGACGCTTTTTAATCGTCTTATTGAAAGTAGAGTCGCTATCACGGATAATATGCCGGGAGTTACTCGTGACCGCCATTATGGCCATGCTGTTTGGTGCGAAAATTATTTTACGGTGATAGACACCGGAGGATACGTTGTTGGCTCAGAAGATACTTTCGAGGGTGCTATTCGTGAGCAAGTTGAGATTGCTATTGAAGAATCTACTTTGATACTTTTTGTGGTAGATACCATGACAGGCTTGACAGATTTAGATAAAGAATTTGCCAATGTTCTCCGTCGTTCGAAAAAACCTGTATTAGTTGTGGCTAATAAAGCAGAAACATTCGAGCGTCAACAAGGTGCGATGGAGTTCTATTCCATGGGGCTTGGAGATACCATTTATGCGATATCAGGGGCAGACGGCAGTGGAACTGGAGAATTATTAGATGCGGTGATTGCTCATTTCAACGATAAAGGAGTAGAAAACCCTGATGAGGGCATTCCGAGAGTGGCTATTTTAGGTCGTCCGAATGTTGGAAAATCTTCTTTTCTGAATGCTCTGCTCGGAAAAGAGCGAAGCATTGTTACACCAATTGCTGGAACTACCCGAGATTCCGTAGATACACATTATCGAATGTTTGGAAAAGATTTTATTTTGACAGATACTGCTGGTATTCGTAAAAAAGCGAAAGTACACGACAATATCGAATTTTACTCTACCCTGAGATCAATCAAAGCTCTTGAGAGTTCGGACGTGTGTGTTTGTTTACTCGATGCTTCTTTGGGCTTAGAGATGCAGGATATCAGCATCATTGGACATGCACACAATGCAAAAAAAGGAATCGTATTGATGATTAATAAGTGGGATTTGATAGAAAAAGATTCAAAAACGGCTGATCGAATGAAAAAAGAAATACTCGATAGATTAGCTCCCATGAATTATATGCCTGTGGTATTTACTTCGGTGATGGAAAAACAAAGAATATTTCAGGTAATCGAAAAAGTGATGGAAGTGTATGAAAATAAGACTAAAAAAGTCACTACATCCAAGCTGAATGAAATCATGCTGCCAATTATAGAGAATACGCCTCCCCCGATGTTGAAAGGAAAACAGATTAAAATCAAATATTGTGTACAAGTGCCTACGCCTTCGCCCACATTTATTTTCTTTTGTAATTTGCCTCAATATATCCAAGATTCGTATGCAAGGTTTTTGCAAAACAAATTACGTGAAAACTTCGGATTTGAAGGAGTACCTATTACGGTGTTTTTTAGAGCAAAATAACATAAAAAAGGTTCGGAAAATTTCCGAACCTTTTTTGTTAATCAATCAAAACAGCTTTGCCACTCACCACATCGTCTTCGACATTCTTAAATTTGACATCTCTTTTTACCGTTCCGTCTTTATATTGTACGTTCACTCTCTGATTTCTATCGGCAATTTTAGTACCTTTTAATGGAGAGGATTTGATGCCGGAGCTATCCCCTGACTCGTCGCTTTCTTTATTAGTTTGTAGCTTCGGGGTATCGGTACGAGGCGGTGGAGCCATTTGTTGGAAACGCATCTCGACGATATTTGCTTTCATCAAAAAGGCAACCGTATCTGCATTAACTTTATTCAAGAAATTCTTGAATAACTCTACTGCCTCAAATTTATAAATCAACAATGGGTCTTTTTGCTCGTATGACGCATTTTGTACAGACTGCTTCAAGTCGTCCATGTCTCTCAAATGCTCTTTCCATTCTTGGTCGATTAAGCTCAAAGAAATATGTTTTTCAATTTCTTTAATCAACACCCTTCCTTCGCTTTCAACAGCCTCTTTAAGATTGCAATACAATCCAACATTATGGTTTCCATCGCCGATAATGGCAATAAATGGTTCATTTACAAGTGCTTGTCTATCTTGAAGCACATTTTGCAGTACTGGAAGGATATTTTTTCGAATTTCATCATTTTTAGCTTTGTAAACTTTTTCTGCTTGAAGATACAAACGTTCTACCAACTTGTGATTTCCTTTCGAGAATTCAGACCGCTGGATTTCTGGTTCTAAAGCCAATTTTTGGAAGCAACGAAGCTCAAATTCGTCGTAATTGCCATCGGCATTCATGACAATATCGTTGCAAGTATCATACAAAATATTGGCAATATCTAATGATAATCTATCACCAAAAAGAGCATTCTTTCTACGTTTATAGATTGTATCTCTTTGGATATTCATTACGTCATCATACTCAATCAAACGTTTACGCACACCAAAGTTATTTTCTTCTACCTTTTTCTGAGCTCTTTCAATCGAACTTGTAATCATGGAGTGTTGAATAACTTCCCCTTCTTCCATTCCTAACTTATCCATGACAGACGCAATTCTATCCGAGCCGAACAAACGCATCAATTGGTCTTCCAAAGAAACGAAGAATTGAGAAGTACCAGGGTCTCCCTGACGACCAGCACGTCCACGAAGCTGTCTATCCACACGTCTTGAATCGTGACGCTCTGTACCAATAATTGCCAAACCTCCAGAAGATTTACTTTCAGGAGTCAGCTTAATATCGGTTCCTCTACCTGCCATGTTCGTTGCAATCGTCACAGTGCCAGGCTTTCCTGCTTCTGCTACAATATCAGCTTCTTTGGCATGTTGTTTGGCATTTAATACTTGGTGAGGAATTTTACGCAAAGTAAGCATTCTACTCAAAATTTCCGAATTTTCAACAGAGGTTGTTCCTACCAATACCGGACGACCAATCGAAACTAATTCATTAATTTCATCCACTACGGCATTGTATTTCTCCCGAACCGTTTTATATACTTTATCTTCTTGGTCTTTCCGAACAATACTTCTGTTTGTAGGAATAGAAACAACATCTAATTTATAAATTTTCCAAAATTCAGCAGCTTCTGTTTCAGCAGTACCAGTCATCCCAGCCAATTTGTGATACATTCTAAAGTAATTCTGAAGTGTAATGGTGGCGTAGGTTTGGGTAGAATCTTCCACTTTTACACTTTCCTTTGCTTCAACTGCTTGATGCAATCCATCTGACCAACGACGACCATCCATGATACGACCCGTTTGCTCATCAACAATCATTACTTTATTGTCAATAACCACGTACTCCACGTCTTTCTCGAATAAAGTATAAGCTTTGAGCAATTGATTTACCGCATGAATTCTTTCGGCTTTGGTCGAATAATCACGAATTATTTCATCTTTTTTAATAATTTTATCGTGTTCGTTAAATTCTGTATTTTTCTCAATAGCCGCAAGTTCTACTCCCAAATCAGGCATGACAAAGAATCCGTGGTCTTCACTTTCTCCAGTAAGGAAATCAATGCCTTTATCTGTCAATTCAATCGAATTACTTTTTTCATCAATGGTAAAATACAAAGGAGCATCAGCCTCTGGCATTAGCTTTTGATTTTCCGCTAAATATATTGCCTCTGTCTCTTGTAATACCGCTTTGATACCTGTTTCTGAGAGATATTTAATCAAAGGTTTGTTTTTCGGTAAGCCTCTAAAAGCACGGAATAACGCCAAACCACCCTCTTTTTTATTTCCAGCGGTAATTAATTTTTTAGCTTCGTTGAGGTAATTGTTGGTCAATGTTTTTTGAACCTCAACAATTCTTTGAATGCGAGGCTTTAGGCTCAAAAACAATTCCTCATCACCTTTTCTTGCCATAGGCCCACTGATAATCAACGGAGTACGGGCATCATCGATTAAAACAGAATCGACCTCATCTACCATGGCATAATGATGGGCTCTTTGAACCAACTCTTCGGTATCATTGACCATATTGTCCCTCAAGTAATCGAAGCCAAACTCATTGTTTGTTCCATAACAAATGCCTGCTTGGTACGCAGCTCTTCTGGCAGGAGTATTGGCAGGATATTTGTCTATACACTCACAAGTAATGCCATTAAACTCATAGATAGGCCCCATCCATTCAGAGTCACGTCTCGCTAAATAATCATTTACCGTGACAATGTGTACCCCTTCCCCAGCAAGGGCATTTAGAAACGCTGGAAGTGTAGCCACCAAAGTTTTTCCTTCTCCAGTTGCCATTTCTGCGATTTTCCCTTTGTGCAAGGCAGCCCCTCCAATGATTTGTACATCATAATGCACCATGTTCCAAGTCATTATGTTTCCGGCAGCTATCCACTGATTTTTCCAAGTTGCCTTCTCTCCTTCGATGGTGATATGGGTTCTTTTCAGAGCCAACTCTCTGTCTAAATGAGAAGCAGTAACGGTTATTGATTCATTTTCAGAAAATCTGCGGGCGGTTTCTTTCACAATAGCAAAAGCTTTTGGAAGAATTTCCAATAAAACAACTTCTAACTCTTTATTTCTTTCAAGTTTCAATTCATCGATTTTCTTAAAAGACCTTTCTTTCAAATCTACATGTAAATCTGGATTTGAATCGATGTTTTTTTGAATATCCTTGATTTGCTCGTCAATACTAGAAAGTCTTTGGGCGATATAATTTTTTAGTTCAATGGTTTTAGCTCTGAACTCATCATGCGAAAGATTTGCCAATAAAGCGTATTCATCATTTGTCAGCTTGACATAAGGCTGTAATTCTTTAATATCTTTTTCAGATTTAGTACCAAAAATCTGGGATATTCCTTTTGTAATAAAATTAAGCATTTGTATTTATTGGTTCGTTTATCCTTATAATTGTATCAATTATTTATCCAAATTCTGAAAATCTGCCAATATGTCGTATTTATTTTATTGGCAAATGCAAATTTAAACTTTTATGGTAGTTTTATAACAATATTTACTTAGGAATATTGTAGATTTCATTCATAATTGGCTTTTTTTCAGAATTTTAATATTTCTTAATCAAAAATTGAAGAATATTTGCCATGATTTCTGTGGATTTTATCTATTTCTTGTTCAACTTTGGATAATTTTATAAGGATTAATATGATGTTTGAGGATTTAAAAAATGAATTGAAAGGGGAGTTGTATTTTGGTACTGAAGCCCTAGATGAAGCAATAAAGGCAATTTATGCAACGGATGCTTCTGTTTATCAAGAGAAACCAATAGCGGTGGCATTGCCTAAAGATGAAAATGACATCAAAAAAATTGTTGCTTTTGCCAATAAATTTTCAATAACCTTGATTCCTCGTGCAGCAGGAACTTCACTTGCAGGGCAGGTGGTTGGGGCAGGTCTTGTGGTTGATATTTCCAAATTCATGAATGGTATTTTGGAACTTAATTTGGACGAAAAATGGGTACGTGTCCAACCAGGAGTAATTCGAGATGATTTGAATGCTTATCTAAAACCTTTTGGGCTGATGTTCGGACCCGAAACTTCGACCGCTAGCCGTGCCATGATTGGAGGGATGATTGGTAATAACTCTTGCGGCTTGCACTCAATTATTTGGGGTACTACCCGTGATAATTTATTGGAGGTGAAGGCTATATTGGCGGACGCTTCTGTTGTTATTTTTAGTCGTTTGGGTAATAATGAATGGATTCAGAAACTTGCTTTAACTTCTTTTGAGGGCGAAATCTATCAAAAACTAGAGAAATTACTAAGTAAAAGCGAAAATCAACAAGCAATTGTCGAGGGATTCCCAAAAAACACTATTCGTCGCCGAAATACAGGTTATGCCTTGGATACATTATTGGAAAAAAACAGTCGCAATATTGCTTCATTGGTTGCTGGCTCGGAAGGGACTTTATGTGTCATCACAGAAGCCAAACTACAACTGATTGATTTACCTCCAGCTTTTAGTGGTATGGTAGCGGTGCATACCCGCTCGATGAACGAGGCACTGATAGCAAACCTTGTCGCTCTGGAGCATCATTGTACTGCTTCTGAACTCGTCGATGATTTTATCTTAGATTTTACGAAAACAAATATTGAACAAGCTAAAAATAGATTTTTCATCGAAGGCGAGCCTAAGGCAATTCTGATGGTCGAATTTTTTGACGATACAGAAAGCGGATTTTATCAAAAAACAGACGCTTTAATTTCGGCTCTGAAAACAAAAGACTTAGGATATGCCTTCCCTATTTTATTGGGCGATGATGCGAAGAAAGCTTGGGATGTCCGCAAAGGAGGGCTTGGCTTATTGCGAAATCTAAAAGGGGATATCCAACCTGTCAATTTAATTGAAGATTGTGCCGTTTCGCCTGAAGATTTACCAAAATATATCCAAGAGTTAGAGGATTTGCTACAAAATAAAAAAGTACAATATTCTATCTATGCTCATGCAGGAGCGGGCGAATTGCACGTAGAGCCGATGATTAATCTTAAAACAAGTGCTGGAAGGCTGTTGTTTCGAGAGATTTTGGCGGAAACAGCTGTGTTGGTAAAAAAATACGGGGGTTCTCTCTCGGGAGAACATGGCGACGGACGATTGAGAGGCGAATTTATCCCTTTTATGATGGGTGAAAAAAACTATGATTTGTTCAAACAAACCAAAGAAATATTCGACCCAGTTGGAATATTTAATTACGGAAAAATCGTAAATTCTCCACCCATGAATGAATTTCTGCGTTTTGAAGCGGATGTCATTCCTCCAGCTCAATCAACCGTTTTTGATTTTTCGGAACAAGAAAGTTTGTTGCGATTAGCAGAGAAATGCAGTGGCTCAGGAGATTGTAGAAAAACAGAAATAACGGGCGGAACGATGTGTCCAAGTTATATGGCTACAAGGTTTGAAAAAGATACGACAAGGGCGAGGGCGAATGTATTAAGACAATTTTATACCGATAAGAATACTATTTCGGATGTTGCAGTCAAGGAAGTACTGGACTTATGTTTGTCATGTAAAGCCTGTAAATCAGAATGTCCTTCGAGTGTGGATGTGGCAAAAATGAAAGCAGAGTTTTTACAAGAATCTTATCATAAAAATGGAATTCCTTTTCGGACTAAATTAATTGGAAATTTTTCTAAACAAATGAAGCTGGCTAGCAAAGTTCCGTGGGCATATCAAGTGTTTTTCGGTACGGAATGGACAAGAAAGATTCTCAATAAGGTAGTTGGTTTTCACCCAAAACGTTCAATGCCTCATTTATATTCAGAAACGCTAGAAAAATGGTATCATAGACAATCCGTTTATTCAAAATTTCCAAATGGTAAAGTTGTACTTTTCTGTGACGAATTTACGAATTATAATGATGTAGAGGTCGGAAAAAAAACAATGCAATTGCTCTGGAAATTAGGGTATGATGCACAAATTATTCGTCATTTTGAATCAGGAAGAAGTTATTTATCGAAAGGAATGCTTCATCAAGCAAAAGAGTTGGCTGAAAAAAATGTAGCCATATTTGCTGAAATTATCAGTGAAAAAGTACCTCTAATCGGAATTGAACCTTCGGCTATTTTGACTTTTCGAGATGAATATCAAGATTTATTATCTGGTGAATGGAAAGAAAAAGCAAAAGAAATAGCAAAAAATACCTATACTTTTGAAGAGTGGTTTGCGGGAGAAATTGATAAGAAAAACATCAAAAAAGAAGCTTTTTCTTTAGAAAAAAAACTAATAAAACTACACGGACATTGTCATCAAAAAGCACTGTCTTCTTTAACACCGAGTAAAAAGTGTCTATCCTTCCCTCAAAATTACGAAGTTCACCTGATTCCATCGGGATGCTGTGGAATGGCGGGGTCGTTTGGGTATGAGGAAGAACATTACGAAACATCAATGAAAATTGGAGAGCTGGTTTTATTCCCAACCATTCGTAAACAATCGAAAGAGGTTTTGATAGCAGCCGCAGGTACAAGTTGTCGCCACCAAATTAAAGATGGTACTGCCCGAGAATCGAAACATCCAGCTGAAATTCTTTTTGAGGCTTTGGTATAATATAAAAAAGGGGCAGACTAAAATCTACCCCTTTTTTTATATCGAAATTTTTGATTGATTAGGCACGCATCAACTTAACCAAATCTTTGTCATTTACTTCTTTTATTTGGTCTGCCAATTCTAAGAAACGTTTGTAAGTTTCGTCCAAAACAGGCTTTTCTAATTTATAGCCAAGCATTTCTAAACGATGCTTGAGTGCATGACGACCACTTCTGGCAGTCAATACAATAGAAGATTTTGGCACACCCACCTCTTGCGGATTGATGATTTCGTACGTATCGGCATTTTTCAAGAATCCATCTTGATGAATTCCAGAAGAATGGGCAAATGCGTTTCTTCCTACAATTGCCTTATTGGCTTGTACTGGCATTCTCATTGTCTGAGAAACCAACGTACTGGTAGGGAATAACAATTCGCTGTTGATATTGGTATGAAGACCTAAATTTTTATGTACTTTCAAAATCATTGCAATTTCTTCTAACGAAGTATTGCCCGCTCTTTCTCCAATACCATTGATAGTAACCTCTACTTGTCTAGCACCAGCACGAATACCCGCAATCGTATTTGCCGTAGCTAAGCCTAAATCATTGTGATTGTGCATCGAAATGATTGCTTTGTCGATGTTTGGAACATTATTCATCAAATAATTAATTCTATCAAACATATCATGAGGCAAAACATAGCCCGTGGTATCAGGGAGGTTTACAACCGTTGCTCCAGCCTTGATTACATTCTCTATCAGACGAGCTAAAAATTCCAAATCTGCTCTACCGGCATCTTCTGCATAGAATTCTACATCATCAGTATATTTTCTAGCATGCTTGACAGCATCAATGGCTTGTTCGATTATTTGCTCTCGATTGCTATTAAATTTATGCTTAATATGAATATCAGAGGCTCCGATTCCCGTATGGATTCGGGGTCTTTTCGCAAATTTAAGTGCTTCGCCGGCAGCATCGATATCTCCCTTTACCGCACGAGACAAGGCACATACTGTAGGATT
>CAYUFZ010000076.1:7061-11160 GCA_964444025.1 uncultured Emticicia sp. | reverse complement strand
TTATTTCTTCGAATAGCTTATTTTATAAATAGTTCCGTTTAAATCGTCACTTACATATAAAGCTCCATCGGGTCCTTGTGCCAATCCACAAGGGCGATGTTCTACTGGGCCAGTTGGCTTGGCAAGGTCTATTCCAGCAAAATTATCGGCAAATATTTCCCATTTTCCTGATGGTTTATTGTTTACGAATGGAATAAATGCAACCAAGTATCCTTTTTTTAGTTCGGGCGATTGACCATGAAAGGCAACAAAAGCTCCATTTTTATATTTTGCAGGAAACATATTTCCAGTGTAAAACAAAAGGTCGTTAGGGCCTAAATGTGCAGGAAATGCCACGATTGGGTCAATAGCTTTTTCTCCAGCTGTTTTTTTGCCATCTCCGCCATATTCGGGAGCAAGAATTTTCTTTTTCTGTATTTGATCATAATAAATATATGGCCAGCCTGCATCGTCGCCTTGGTGGAGTTCGTATAGAGTTTCGGCAGGCAGCTCGGCACTTTGCTGAGGAGTGTAATATTGAGGATAAAAATCATGGAATTGACCTCGGCCATGCACCGTTGCAAATAAGCTATTGGTTTTATCGTTCCATGCCGTACCGACAGCATTTTTTAATCCTGTGGCATATTTTATTCCATTTTCGAAACGCTGGTTGAGAGCATCTGCTCGGAATTTCCAAATCCCACCGGCAGAGTCCAAAATCGAGCAGGGCATTATTCCTTTGCCTGTACCTTT
This sequence comes from uncultured Emticicia sp., assembly GCA_964444025.1. Lineage (GTDB taxonomy): Bacteria > Bacteroidota > Bacteroidia > Cytophagales > Spirosomataceae > Emticicia. The sequence continues at coordinate 10,428 of CAYUFZ010000076.1, read as the reverse complement.
TTCTCGGCATGGGTCATTCCATGAACCAATTGTTACGTAAATATTCGATTGATTATCTAATACAAATGGCTTGGCGTTGTCTCTCCCTTTGTCAATGAGTCCATCTACAATATTTTCAGGGGTTTCTTTGTTGATAATTTCTGATTTTTCGTTCATTTGATACCGAAAAACCCCCGTATTAGACGAGGCATAGAGATAATTTTGTTTGATGTCAATCCCCGTACCTGGATAAGTTCCGAACGATTCGACTGTTTCGTATTTTCCGTCTTTGTCGCTGTCACGAATCAGTAAAATACCTTTGCCATCTTTTAACTTCGATAATTTGGCATAAACATCTCCATTTTTGGCTACTGTGATGTGACGAGTTGCTCCTAAATTAGAACCAATTATTTCTGCTTTGAAACCAGCCGGAAGTTTAATGGCAGTGTTGTCTTGAACTGCTTTTTTTATTGGAGGTTTGGCTTCCAAAACTAAGTTTCCGGCAAATAATGCTGCAAAATATAGCAACGATACTGTTTTTTTCATGATTTTAATAGGGGGGTAATTGAATAGTTTTATTTTATTTGCTCAATTAAGTACAAAATATTCAATATTTTTTTATATTTATACTTTGTTTATCTCAAAGATAAGTATATTTAATAAAAAAATTAAAAAACAATTTTATTTCTATTGATTCATCACAAACCTAAGCGTGTAACAGATTTCTATCCTTATGAAAAATAGAGTCATTTGTCCCCGAATATCCGTTCGAATCTTTGTCGTTCTGTTATTATTGTGGGGGAGCTTTTCAAATTGTTCAAGTCCTTCAAATGATACCGCCGAATTGCCGGATGAGGTAGATTATAATTTTCATATTCGTCCGATTTTATCCGACCGTTGTTTTAAATGTCACGGGCCAGATGTCAATAAACGAGAAGCTAATCTTCGTTTAGATACTCCAGAGGGAGCGTATGCCGCTCTGAAAGATAATCCGAAAGCTCATGCCATTGTTGCGGGTAATCCCGATTTATCGGAGGTGTATCAAAGAATTATTTCTAAGGATACCGCAGTACTCATGCCGCCGCCTAATTCTAATTTAAAATTGACAGAATACGAAGTAAAATTAATTCAAAAATGGATTGGTCAAGGGGCAAAATACAAGCCACATTGGGCGTTCATCCCGCCGCAAAAATCGATTATTCCTGAAGCAGATGAAGATTGGGCAGTAAACGAAATCGATTATTTTGTGTATGATAAAATGAAATCAAAGGGTTTGTCGCCAAACGATGCTGCAGATAAAGAACAATTATTAAAACGGGTATCTTTGGATTTGACAGGCTTGCCGCCGAGCATCGAATTACAAGAAAAATTTTTGAATGATAATACGCCCAATGCCTATGTAAAAGTGGTTGATGACTTGCTTAAAAGCAAGCATTTTGGAGAAAAAATGGCTATTTCTTGGCTAGACATTGCAAGATATGCCGATTCGCATGGGTATCAGGACGATGGATTAAGAACGATGTGGCCTTGGAGAGACTGGGTAATTCATGCTTTTAATGCCAATTATTCTTATGCCAAATTTCTGCAATGGCAGTTGGCGGGCGATTTATTCCCGAAACCTTCTAAAGAGATGCTTTTAGCAACTGGATTTAATCGAAATCATAAAATTACTCAAGAAGGTGGAGTAATTGATGAAGAATATCGGGTAGAATATGTTTCGGATAGAACCAATACTTTTGGAAAGGCATTTTTGGCTCTTACTTACGAATGTGCCCACTGTCACGACCATAAGTATGACCCTATTTCTCAAAAAGATTATTATAAAACATTCACATTCTTTAATCAAGTACCAGAAAAAGGAATTTTCGGAACGATTGATGCCTCTTTTGCAGACCCGCCCAATATGAAAATTTCGACGGAAGATGTCAAATCTATTCTAAAGTTTATCAATAAAAAAGACACCGCCAAAGTTGCGGTAATGATTATGCGAGATTCGAGTACCGTTCGTCCTACTTATGTCTTGAATCGTGGAAATTATGATGCTCATGGAGAGCAGGTTACGTTTGGTGTTCCGTCTTCCATTTTACCTTTTGATACGTTAAAGTATCCTAAAAATAGGCTTGGATTGGCAAAATGGTTGATAGATGAAAAAAATCCTCTAACAGCTAGGGTATTTGTAAATAGAATTTGGGCTCAGTTTTTTGGCAGAGGTATCGTAAAAACTTTAGGGGATTTTGGAATGCAGGGCGAATTGCCCTCACACCCCGAATTATTGGATTGGCTAGCCGTGGATTTTCGTCAAAATAATTGGAATATCAAGCGTTTAGTCAAACAAATTGTACTCTCGGCTACTTACAAGCAATCTTCTCATTTACTGCCCAAACATCTGAAAATAGACCCTGAAAATATTTATCTTGCTCGGGCTTCTCGCCTGCGTCTTCCCGCAGAAAATGTACGTGATTTGGTTTTGGCAAGTAGTGGAATTTTAAATAGTGAAATCGGTGGTCCGAGCATCAAACCTTACCAGCCGAAAGGGCTTTGGGAAGTGGCTACTTCGGGAAGAGGTTCGTTGGCGAGGTATGTGCAAGATCACGACAAAGATTTGTATCGTCGAGGAATGTATGTATTTATCAAAAGAACAGTCCCTCCGCCTTCCATGCTCCTATTTGATGCCAGTAACCGAGATCAGTGCGAGGTACAAAGAGGTCGAACCAATACGCCACTGCAAGCTTTAGTGATGCTCAATGACCCTCAAACGATGGAAGCCGCTCGTGTGCTTGCCCAGAAATTGATGCTTGAAAAAGATGATTATGCTCAAAAACTCGAAAAATCTTTTCGATTTATTATTTGCCGAAAACCAAAATCTAAAGAATTGGATATTCTGAGTAAATATTTTGAAACAGAAAAAAATAATTTCTTGAAAAATCCTGCTAAAGCTCAAAAACTATTAGAAATAGGTGAATTAAAATCTGTTTATGGGGGCGAAAAAGCTTCGGCAGCAGCTCTCATGCAGGCAATTTTGATGATATACAACATGGAGGAGGCGATTGTACGAGTTTAATATTTTAATAAACAGACTATTGATATGAATAAGGAGTTTTTTGAAAATCGATTAAATATAAATAGAAGACATTTTTTAGCCAAAACTGCCACAGGAATAGGAACACTCGCATTAGGGTCTTTGTTAATGCCTGACGTTTTCAAATCTGATAGCTTAGGAGATGGATTGCCATTAGGAATCCCACACTTTGCCCCTAAGGCTAAAAGAGTGATTTATTTGTTTCAGAATGGAGCTCCCTCTCAATTAGAGAGTTTTGATTATAAACCAAAACTCAACGAAATGATGGGGCAAAATTTACCCGACTCTATTAGAAATGGTCAAAGATTA
>CAYUFZ010000076.1:1636-7051 GCA_964444025.1 uncultured Emticicia sp. | reverse complement strand
AATGACCTCTAATCAAACGAGTTTTCCTCTGATGGGTTCTTTCTTTGATTTTAAACAATACGGACAATCGGGTGCTTGGGTAAGCGATTTATTCCCAAATATTGCTAAAATTGTGGACGATTTGTGTATCGTTCGAACCATGAATACCGAAGCTATTAATCATGACCCTGCTCTTACTTTTATTCAAACGGGAGCTCAGGTAGGAAATAGACCAAGCATGGGGGCTTGGGCAAGCTATGGTTTGGGAAGCGAAAATAAAAACTTACCTGCTTTTTGCGTGCTTTTGTCGAGAGGAAGAGGGAATGGGCAAGGTGTGTACTCGAAATTATGGACCAACGGTTTTTTGGATTCCACGCACCAAGGGGTGGTTTTTAGTAGTGGAGAAGACCCTATTTTATATCTAAATGACCCAGATGGATTAGACAAAGACGCTCGTCGTCGAATGTTGGATAACTTATCGGCATTGAATCATGTGGGTTTTGAAGAGAATGCAGACCCAGAGGTGCAAGCCAAAATTCAGCAGTATGAAATGGCGTATCGCATGCAAACGGCTGTTCCGGAGCTTACCGATTTGTCTAAAGAACCCGACCATATTATTAAGATGTATGGACCAGAATGTTTGGTTCCTGGAACGTACGCCGCCAATGCTCTTTTGGCTCGAAAATTGTCCGAATCAGGTGTGCGTTTTGTGCAATTGTACCACCAAGGCTGGGATCAGCATGGAAATTTACCGTACGAAATGCCTTTGCAAGCCCAAGATGTGGATAGAGCTTCGGCAGCTTTGGTGATGGATTTAAAGCAACGTGGCTTATTAGATGAAACCTTGGTTATTTGGGGCGGAGAATTTGGTCGGACAAATTATTGTCAAGGAAATTTTACCAAAGATAATTACGGCAGAGATCACCATCCAAGGGCATACAGTATATGGATGGCAGGCGGAGGAGTTAAACCGGGAATCGTTTATGGAGAAACCGACGAATTTGGGTATAATATTGTCAAAGACCCTGTACATATTCATGATTTTCATGCGACGGTCATGCACTTGATGGGCTTGAATCATGAGCAACTGACGTACAAGCATCTCGGAAGAAGGTATCGTTTAACGGATGTTTCTGGTAAAATTATATCAGGATTAATGGCTTAAAAAATCTGAATTTGATACTATATTTGATAATATGCAAGGTCTAAACCGAATTTCGTCGTATCTTTTATTGAGTTTGAATATATTTCTGCTGTTTCTATTATTTTTTAGAGAAACAGTTCAATTGCCCCTTATTTTGGAGCTGGCAGGTAGGGGACACGTGCTTTTCTTGCATTTACCCATAGGATTTATATGTTTATTACCAATATTGTATTGGATTAGAAAAGAATTGAGCCCAGAATTATTTGAAAAACTATTCTTGTTTTTTCTAAATTTATGTGGCATTTCTGCCGCTATATCTGGCATTTTAGGCTTTTTTCTCTCGAAAGAAGGAGGATATGACGAACAAATACTATGTTTACACCAATATTTAGGGGTTTTTACAAGTGTCATTGTTTATCTTTTTGTATTGTTTTTCTATAAAATACAGTCTTCTAAGCTTTTATATGTTGTTTTGTTGGTGTTTATATCGGTAATTCTTACTGGTCATTTCGGTGGAGCAATAACTCATGGGGAAGCTTTTTTATGGGAAAAAATCCAAAATCCAGCAGCAAAAGAAGAGAATTTGAACCGTTCTGCTTTTGAGCTTGCCGTATTGCCGATTATCAAAGAAAAATGCCAAAATTGTCATAATGATAAAAAATCGAAAGGGGGCTTAAATTTGACAGATGTCTCCAAAATCTTAAAAGGTGGTAAAAATGGCCCACTTTGGAAAGTTGGTGATGCCCTCAACAGTCATATTATTGAGCGGGCTAATTTGCCTTTAGATGATAAAAAACACATGCCTCCCAAAGGAAAACCCCAGTTGACAAAAGAAGAAATGGCTATTTTGTCGGCGTGGATTAATGAGGGGGCATCTATTAAGAAAAAAATATCAGAATATGGCGAAAAATCGCTTTTCAAATCCTTAATCGCCAAACAGAATACTGAAACCACAACCCTTAGTTATGAATTTGCAGCGGCTTCCGAATCCAATTTAGAGGCTGTTAATACGCCATTTTGTACCGTTTTTCCATTGGCATCTAATTCGCCAGCTTTGCATGCAGATTTTTTTGTGAGTAAAAAGTTTGACCGAAAGTCTTTGGAGAATCTATCAAAAGTAAGCACTCAGCTCGTTTCACTAAATTTATCAAAAATGCCTGTGAAAGATGAGGATTTGCCTTTGATTGCCAAGTTGGAAAATTTAGAGCGTCTGAATTTGAATCAAACAAATATCAGCGGTAAAAATTTGAATCTTTTAAAGGAATTACAACAGTTACAATCGCTTTCGTTGGCAGGAACCCCAATCGCTATTGGTCATTTACAGGAAATTTTGTCTTTGCCTAAGTTAAAAGAATTGTATTTGTGGAACACAGGAGTTTCGGAAGGGCAATTAACTGATTTGAAAAAGAAATATTCTAAAATTTCATTCAATGTGGGTGTGAAAGATAATCCTGAAGAAAAATTAACACTGAATCCTCCGATTCTCAAAAATGAAAACTTTATTATCAAGGGTAATACAGGAGTAGAATTGAAACATACCTTGAAAAATGTTGATATTCGTTATACTTTAGATGGCTCAGACCCAGATTCTACTACTCAAACGATTTATCAAAAACCTATTGTTATCCATGAATACACGGTTTTAAAGGCATTAGCAACGAAAAACAATTGGTTGGCAAGTAAACAAGTAAATTATCGTTTTTTTAGATCAAATTTTACCCCAAATGAGAGTCAGATGTTGAGCCCTCCTAATCCGAAATATCAAGGTTTGGGAGCTAAATCTTTGATAGATTTGAAAAAAGGGCAAACCGATAACTTTCAAGAAAATTCTTGGATTGGTTTTAGGGAAGAAAAAATGAATGTTTTATTCAGTTTTTCAGATAAAATAAAGATAAACGGCTTGACTATCAGTTATTTGCAAAAGATGGATTCGTACATCATGCCTCCCGAATATGTTGAAGTTTGGGGAGGAGATTCTCCATCTAGTCTGACATTATTGAAGAAAATCCCTTTACAGATGCCCCTAAAAATGGAGCCTAATGCCAACCTTGGCATAAATATTCCATTGCCAGAATCCAAGATGAAATATTATCGTTTATTGATAAAGCCGATTGCTGTTTTGCCTAAATGGCACCCTGGTAAGGGCGATAAGGCGTGGTTTTTTGTAGATGAGGTCTTCTTTTATTAAATGCTAAATTCCTTTTTAGGTTTTATTCAAACCTAAAAAGGAATGGAATATTCAGTCAATTTGAAGGAATCCAAACTTTTCTGGTCGATGAAAACGTGGCGTTTTTCCACTCATAGTCGAATTCCAACACAAATAGGCACAAGAAGCAGGAGTTCCTTTCCAATGAGTATCTGGATGAGATTTTAGAGAGATAATTCTATAAAAATTGATGCGATATTGCGATTTTTTTCCACCTAAAAGTTTCCAAGGAATTTGCAGACTCCCTGCCCAGCTATCTGATTTTTTTTCAACTTGATGAAGTATTTTCGATTCATCATGACTTACAAATTGGCATTTTTCAGGAGCTTCTTTTGTTGGATTATCAATAAATCCAATAAAAAGAGCATTGTTAGGGTTTATTTCTAACTCTAAATATCGGGTAGGTGTTTCGCTGCCTTCTGAAATAAATAGTTCAAAAACTTCCTGATGATACATTTCGCTATTGTGCTGATTATAAGAGTTTTGGTGCGTAAAAGGATTGTCTAAGCATTTAAAATCAACTCTCAAATAGCTTTCATCTGCCAGTAATTTAACTTCCGTTTTTTGCTTAGATGAGATTCCATCGGCAGCATTTTTAAAATGAACATCAGAAAGTTGTGTCCATTCGTTGGTTTTGAGTTGGATAATCGGAAGGTTTGTCATAATCCAATAAAATATGTTTAGGATAAAAATCATTGTATAAATCTATTAAAATTACCAAATATATGTAGCTACCGCTCCAGCAGGCAGTTGAGTGTTAGCGAATTTTCCAAGATGAGAAATACTAAAAACTTGTTCTTTATTATCTTCGTTTTGTACAATTAAAATAGTTTTTCCGCCGGGTGTATGAAAAGCAACCGTAGATAAGCCCAACGTATTGTTAGAGGCAATTCGAACAGAGCCTGGTCTTACAAATTTGGAGGCGTGTGCGATGATGTAATAGGCAGCATTGCGGGAGATAGTAGAATCTGAGATGGTCAATGCTCCTAAACAAGGCGTACAGCCGCCTTCTGTATGTGGATTTTGATTAGCATCTGCTGCTAGATTCCACTCCAATACGGTTTTACACCAATTTCTGCTAGCCCCGATGAGTAAGTTTTTAATATGCCAATTGAAATCTCCTCCAAAATTGCTTGGAGCTCCTATCCATTGCTCTGTGAAATATACATTTTTATCAGGGTGAGCTTCGTGTACTTGTCGAATATTTTCGACCGAGCCTCCGTAAAGGTGGAAAGCTGAACCATCAATAAATTTTCGTGCTTGAGGGTCGTTCAGGATACTGATTGGATAATCTGGGCGGTCTGCGTTGTGGTCGTAAACGATGATTTTTGTGTTAATCTTAAGTTTTTGGAAAAGGGGGCCAAGGTTATTTTTGATAAAAAGGGCTTGGTCGTTTGCAGACATATATAAACTTGGATTATTGCCTGGATGCAATGGCTCATTTTGAATGGTCAAGGAATGAATAATTATTCCTTCCTTTTTCATTTCTTGAATGTATTTGGCTAAATATTGTGCGTAAACTTGATAAAATTCAGTTTTTAAGCTGCCGCCTTTCGATTGCTTATTGTCTTTCATCCAAGTAGGAGGCGACCAAGGGGAAGCTAGGATTTGAATTTTAGGATTAATTTTTAATACATCTTTTAACAAAGGAATGAGGTATTTTTTGTCTTTTTCAAGGCTGAATTTACTCAAACTCAAATCTCGTTCTCCGTCTTTCAAGTCATTGTAGCTGAAAACATGGTCGTCTAAATCAGATGCACCTACGCTAATTCTTAAAAAACTGATTCCGATATTGTTGTCGCTGAAGTCAAATAATTCCTTTAAAAGTGTTCCTTTTTGTTTTTCAGGAAGTTTTTGTATCAACATCGCACTTCCTCCCGTAAGCGTAAAACCAAATCCGCTCATGGATTGAAATCTTTGCTGATTATCAACAAAAATGCAAGGCAATGGATTGTTTTTGGTTTCAAATTGAATCAAGTTTTTTTGTTTTTCAAACAAAATGCTTTGGTCATTTTTGGTAAGCCAAGTTTCAATTTGCTGGGCATTGGTGTGATAAAATAGGATATTGAATAAAATAAGTAAATGT
>CAYUFZ010000076.1:0-1626 GCA_964444025.1 uncultured Emticicia sp. | reverse complement strand
ACATAAAACTTTTAACTCTGCCCAATTGAAAAAATTTATAATCATCTTCTTTTATGTAAAATTTAAAATCTTTATAGTCATAAGTAAATGTTTTTTCATTGTAGGTTTGTTGAAATTAAGGTGGAAAGGTACAAAAAAGAAGAATTAGATAAAAAGAAAATTGATTTACACCTAATAAAATTGCCACAAATCAACAATATTGATTTGTGGCAAGGTGGCAATAGACAAATTTATTGATTAGAGAATGATTTGGGATGAACCCCATTGCCTAATTCAATTATTTTCTTGCTATTTTTCGTATTAGAGTCTTTCAGGCGAATGTTGCTGGATTTTGTACCCATCACTTTCACAAATACCTCTTTGTTTTCGGGAATATTAATGTTATTTAGTTCGACATTTTTGCTGTTCTGTATCTGAGAAACGGTATTTTCTTGGCAATAAATACCAATATTTTTAAGAAATATATCTTCTGCTTCTATGCAAATCAAGCCTTTTTTTGATTCTATAGTTGCATCTTGAATGTGAATGTTTTTGATTGGCATTTCGGGCAGTCCTCGAATTAAAATAGCTGTTTCTGCACCTTTGCACGATATATTCTGAAGAAAGAAGTTTCTAAATTGTGGCGTTCCTTCATTAATAGCTTCTGTTTTAATCACGGGTAATTCCATTTCTCCTCCATCTGCCCGAACAGGGTCTTTGGCAGAGTAATACATGTCGAATAAGATGGCTTCTCCTGGAATATCGGTCATATTGATATTATTGACATAAATATTTTCCACCATTCCGCCTCTTCCACGAGCGGTTTTAAACCTTAAACCTACATCCGACCCCATGAAACTACAATCCGACACAAACATATTCCGAACCCCTCCTGACATTTCAGACCCAATCACAAATCCTCCGTGGGCATGATAGACTTTACAGTTTTTGATAATAAAATTTTCGGTTGGTACTCCTCGTTTTCTTCCTTGTTCGTCTCGTCCCGATTTGATGGTGATGCCGTCGTCGCCAGTATCGAATGTGCATCTGTCTAATAATCCATTTCGACAAGATTCAAAATCTACGGCATCGCTGTTCTGAGCATACCAAGGATTTTTCACGTGAACATTGATGACGCTAATCTGTTCGCATAGCAAAGGGTGCATCGTCCATGCAGGAGAATTTTGAAAGGTTACTCCTTGAATCATGACATTTTTACACCGAGTTAGGCTGAGCATATTGGGCCGTAAGAAATCTTTATAGGAGTCTAGTTCTTCTTTGCTTGGATGAACGCCATTCAAGATTCTTCCGGCATTAGGTGTTAAAAAACCTTTGAGAGATTTGGAAGATGGATGCCAATTTTGTTGTTTTTCATCTACTACGCCACCAGATTTTACTAAATTACTCCATTGTCCTACAGTTTGTTTTTCTCGTTTGATGGCTCGCCAAGCGTCGCCTCCACCATCAATAGTTCCTTCGCCGTTAATGGCTATGTTTTCTAAATCTACTCCCCAAATTGGAGCTTGACAACGATAAGATTCTTGACCTTCCCAAGTAGTTTTTACGATAGGGTAATCGTTATAGTTTTTACTAAATTGAAGCAAGGCATTTCGTTCTAAATAGATATTGACATTACTTTTTAACAGA
>CAYUFZ010000075.1:0-11177 GCA_964444025.1 uncultured Emticicia sp. | reverse complement strand
GTGTGCAAGGGAAGGCAATTGTCAATTCTATTTCTTTGAAAGATGGTGGAGAAGTGCTATTCATCGAACGTGCCAAAACAATATTAAGATATGGAGCGTCGGTGGTTGTGATGGCTTTTGATGAAATAGGACAAGCGGATACCTTTGAGCGTAGAATTGAAATATGCGAACGAGCCTATAAAATATTGGTTGAAAAAGTGAATTTCCCGCCCCAAGATATTATTTTTGACCCAAATATTCTGACAGTCGCTACTGGATTAGAAGAACACAATAATTATGCCGTTGATTTCATTAATGCCACGGCTTGGATTAAAAAAAATCTTCCTTTGGCAAAAGTTTCAGGTGGTGTATCTAATATTTCTTTTAGTTTCAGAGGAAATGAACCCGTAAGAGAGGCAATGCACACGGTATTCTTGTATCATGCGATTAAAGCTGGCTTGGATATGGGAATTGTGAATGCTGGTCAATTGGGTGTTTATGATGAAATCCCGAAAGATTTATTAGGGTTGTGCGAGGATGTCCTTTTAAATCGTCGCTCTGATGCAACGGAAAGATTGGTGGCATTTGCAGAAACTGTCAAAGCGAAGGGAAAGGAGCAGGTAGTCGATAATGCTTGGAGAGAAGAATCCATCGCAAAACGATTGGAATATGCTTTGGTGAAAGGTTTATCGGAATATATCGAGCAAGATGTAGAAGAGGCTCGCCAGATGAGCGAAAGGCCTCTCGATGTGATTGAAGGCCCTTTAATGGCGGGCATGAATGTTGTGGGGGATTTGTTTGGAGAAGGGAAAATGTTTTTGCCTCAAGTGGTGAAATCTGCCCGTGTCATGAAAAAAGCAGTGGCATATTTATTACCTTTTATCGAGGAAGATAAGTTAAAAACGGCAGCTCTCAACAATAATACTGCGGAGCAAGTGCCTACCAAGATTTTGTTGGCAACAGTGAAAGGAGATGTTCACGATATTGGAAAAAATATTGTAGGTGTTGTTTTGGCTTGTAATAATTACGAAATCATTGATTTGGGCGTAATGGTGCCAACCAATAAAATTTTAGAGGAAGCCATCAAGCATCAAGTAGATATTATTGGTCTTAGTGGCCTAATTACCCCAAGTTTAGACGAAATGGTGAGAGTGGCAAAGGAAATGGAAAAAGCTAATTTTACTATCCCTTTGCTAATTGGAGGAGCAACGACTTCTCGCATCCATACTGCAGTAAAAATTGACCCGCACTATTCAGGCCCTGTGATTCATGTATTAGATGCTTCTCGAAGTGTTCCTGTAGCAGGAAGATTGACACAAAGTGAACTTTCTAAGGTAGAAATTTTTAAAGAAATAAAGAATGAGTATGCCAAATTGAGAATTGAACACGCTATTCGTCAGGAAGAAAAAAACATCATCTCGATTGAAGAAGCTCGAAACAATCGTCTAAATTTGGATTGGGATACTTATAAGCCGCATCAGCCGAAGTTTTTGGGCAGAAAAGTATTTGAAAATTATGATTTAAAAGAAATAAGTAAATACATAGATTGGACTCCTTTTTTTCAAACCTGGCAATTGACTGGAAAGTATCCTGCAATATTTGAAGACAAAATTGTTGGAACGGAAGCAAAGAGATTATTCGAGGATGCTCAACAAATGTTACAGGACATCATCAATAATAATTTATTGCAAGCAAAAGCTGTGATAGGATTTTATCCAGCAAATGCTGTAAATGACGACATTTATCTACATCCGTTTGAGTCTTTTGAGGTTGATGTAGCAGCTCAAGGTACTTTGAAAAAAACGGCTTATAAAGTGATAGCATCTGATAAGCCTTTGGCAGTTTTGCATCATTTGCGTCAACAAAATTTGAAAGCAAAAGATAAACCAAATTATTGTCTTTCTGATTTTGTGATGCCAAAAGCTATAAATTCCACGGATTATGTGGGAGCATTTGCTGTTACAGCAGGTATTGGAATTGAACAAATTTTAGAAAAATACGAGAAAAATTTAGATGATTATAACTCGATTCTAGTCAAAGCTTTAGCAGATAGACTGGCGGAGGCATTTGCAGAATTGATGCACGAAAAGGTTCGTAAAGAATATTGGGGATATGCCGCAGACGAATCTCTTAGCAACGAAGAATTAATTAAAGAACGTTTTGTGGGCATTCGTCCAGCTCCTGGGTATCCATCATGCCCCGAACATACCGAAAAATCGACTTTATTTGCTTTATTGAAGCCTGAAGAGTTAGGCATTACTCTAACGGAAAGTTTTGCGATGTATCCTGCTAGTTCGGTGAGTGGTTGGTATTTTGCACATCCGGAAAGTAAGTATTTCCCAATATCCAAAATTGCCAAAGACCAAGTGGTGGATTATGCCCAACGTAAAGGAATGACTTTGGAAGAGGCAGAGCGATGGTTGGCTCCAGTTATAAATTATTAAATTTAAAATCATCTAAATCAAGCCGAAGAATTTATAGTTCTTCGGCTTGATTAGGTGCAGTAAAGTATTAGACGGTGTTCTGTTTTTTGAAAAAAGGACATTTTTAGGCAATTAAGTGCTATGAATGCATTCAAAGCTTTGCTCATTCGATACGAAACTTCGGCTATCAACTGGAAGGCTTTCAATATTCTTGGGATGATTGCTCGATTTCTAAAAAAATTACATCTAAAAGAAAATGTTAAACAAGTTCATCAATAAACACTTTATTATCAAATAGTTAAAACAAATACAGCATAATTACCCTAAACTTTCTAAAATATGGGCGACACGAAAAAAGCCAAATTTTTTAGAAATTTTTTGTTTTATCAAAAACCATATCGTAATATTGCAATATAATAATATAGCGATGGGAATTTCAAAATCAGAATTATTTACAGAAAAACAAAACGAAATTGCTACTTTAGCGAAAGCCATTTCACATCCTGCACGAGTAGCCATCCTAGAATACTTGTTGAAAGCCAATGCTTGTATCTGTAATGACATCGTCAATGAGTTACCTTTGGCACAGCCCACTATTTCGCAGCATTTGAAAGAGCTAAAAAATGCTGGAATTATCAAAGGAAATATCGAAGGGAATGCTATTTGTTATTGTATCAATGAGCCAATATTTGCTAAAATAAAATCGCTATTCGGAGAAAATTTCCCTAGTAGCACCCCTACTTGTTGTTTATAACCAAACCTTTGCACGATGATGAAAATATCAGAATTCAAACAAATTTTAAATTCTTCAGAGACATTGCAATTCAGACTAGAAAATGGCTTGCAAATACCTGCCCACTTTCATATTACAGAAGCGGGGGTAGTTCAAAAAAACTTTATCGATTGTGGCGGCGTTGTTCGAACCGAACAGACTGTTACGTTACAATTGTGGCATGCAAATGACTTTGAGCATCGTCTTTCTCCGAGCAAACTTATGGGTATTATCCGAAAAGCTGAAAATATTTTTGAGCTAGGAGATTCTGAAGTTGAGGTGGAATTTCAAGGGAATACCATCGAAAAATATGGTCTTTCGTTTGGAGACAATCAATTTATACTGACCAATAAATTTACGAATTGTTTGGCTCAGGACAAATGTGGCATACCAGCAGCAGCATTACCCAAGCCTACCCTTAGCAGCTGTACCCCAGGTAGCGGTTGTTGTTAAATCAATCAAAAAGATAAACCAATGAAGAAAATATTAATTCTATGTACTGGCAATAGTTGCCGAAGCCAAATGGCACATGGTTATTTCGAGTTCTTTGCCTCTCCCACCAAACTAAAAGTTTATAGTGCAGGCATCACCACCCACGGAGTCAATCCCAAGGCAATTGCAAGCATGCAAGAAGATGGTGTTGATATTTCGGGGCATACCTCCAATAATGTAGCAGAATATGAGTCGATAAATTTTGATTATGTATTGACAGTCTGCGACAATGCCAACGAAAATTGTCCGGTATGGGTTGGTAAATCAGAAAAATTTCATCATAATTTTCCAGACCCTCCGAAATTTCAAGGAACGGAAGAGGAAATCAAAGAAGAGTTTGCCAGGGTACGAGACATGATAAAAGAATACGTTTGGAATTTTGTTCAAGCACGCCAATTGGGCAAATAAAGTACCAATAATCTAAATATTATCAGAAATAGCCGTCGATTATTTGTTTCAATTGATTAGATTTCTTAATTTTGCAGTCCGTTTAGGAGAATGCTGGGCTTTGTTCGGTTCAGCCGCTTCACTAAGCATTTTAATTAACTGATAATCAAGCAAATACAAAACAATGGATTTGATTAAATTAGTCGAGTCGGCTTATGCAGACAGAAGACAAAGCCAACCGGATTTCAAAGCGGGTGATACTGTAAACGTTCACGTAAAAATTACTGAAGGTAACAAAGAGCGTATTCAGGTTTATTCTGGAACAGTCATTCAACGCCGTAATGTAGGAACAAACGGAGAAACTTTTACCGTTCGTAAAATTTCAAACGGAGTAGGTGTAGAGCGTATTTTCCCGATTCTTTCTCCAAGTGTTGATAAAATTGAAGTACTTCGCTATGGTAAAGTACGTCGTGCTAGATTGTTCTACCTACGTGGAAAACAAGGTAAAGCTGCACGTATCAAAGAATTGAAAAAATAAGATTTTATCATTGACCTACGATAGGTTTTGGAATAAAAGAACCAAGTTTTTTCATAAACACAAATAAGTCGCTTGATTTCGAGCGACTTATTTGTGTTATATGGCTATCTAAAAAGGTAAATTACTTACATCAACATTGCCTCCACTGATGATAATTCCCACTTTTTTACCTAAAAAACGCTCTTTTTGTTTGAGTACCACCGCCAAAGGGACAGCAGAAGAAGGTTCGACGATTATTTTCAATCTTTCCCAAATCAGTCGCATAGCCTCGATGATTTCACTTTCATTCACCAAAACGATGTCTTTCACATATTTTCGAATAATTTCAAGGTTTTTTTCGCCTAAAGTTGTCAGTAAGCCATCGGCAATGGTCTGAATATACGGAGCTTTTTCTATTTTTCCCGAATGAAACGACAATATGGCATCGGCGGCTCCTTCTGGTTCGCCAGCAATTACATCCACATTCGGAGCTAAATAATGGCAAGCCAAGGCTGTTCCACTCAACAATCCACCACCGCCAACAGGAGTAAGCATTACATTTATGGAAGGAATTTCCTCCAGAAACTCCAAAGCGGCAGTCGCTTGACCAGCAATCACTTCATAATTATCAAATGGATGAATAAAAGTAGCCCCATGTTGGGCAATGACAGCCTCCACCCCTTTTTCACGAGCCAGCAAAGTAGGCTCACACGCAAGCACCTCTCCCCCAAGTGCCAATACGCCATTTTTCTTTATTTGAGGGGCATTGTTGGGCATGACAATATAAGCCTTCGTGCCAACATTCTTGGCAGCCAATGCGATGGCTTGGGCATGATTTCCCGAAGAATGAGTCGTAATGCCTTGCATTTGCTGCTGTTTTGACAATTGCAATACGGCATTCATTCCTCCTCTTGCCTTGAAAGCCCCAATTTTTTGAAAGTTTTCGCATTTAAAATAAATCGAACAACCCGCCAGCTCATCGATACTTGAAGCATGTAATATAGGCGTTTTTTCAATAAAATTCCGAATTCTTACATGGGCTTGTCTGATGTCTTCGAGACTAGGGAAAGCTTCTTTCATAGATGTATAAAATTAATGTTATAATCAAAAAAACTGTATCATTTAAGGCAATATCCCATACAAAAAAGATGTTTTCTGAGATAATACTAATCTTTATTTGGTAAATATAACCAGGGAATGCCTCTCCAAATTAAAAAAAACAGTTTTTTTTTAATTTGTTTTTAATCAATTCATACAAACTTGATAAATTTCATATATATTTACATCAAATTAAAATTTGATTAAAAAAATATCGTTTTTATTTGAATCATAAGCGAATATACCCAAATAAATAGCGATTTGAATAAAATCACCAAAAATAATCCTTGATATGTTCAAAAGATTACTCATCATACTTTCCATTCTTACCATCGAATTATCGACGGTGAAAGTATATTTTGAGAGCATTTTTGAACACCTTTCACATACCATAAACGATAGCCAAGAAGACAATCAGGAAAGCTCAGAAACAAAATTAGTTCAGCAAAATGAAATCTATTGCGAATCGGTATCGATTCATTTGCAAATATTTTATTTCATAGAAGCGATACGTCCAAAGACTGAATCGAATGAAAGTTTACCACTTTCCTATTTAAAAATCCTCTCTCCTCCACCCCAAAAATTATCTTAATTTTTTACAAACAATAATTTCGTGAGCAAAACTTCAGCATTTTTTGAAATGTAGCTGATGAATATTGCCAAAATATCAAAATTACAACAATGAAACAAAACAATTTGAATCAACTTAAATACGACTTGCCAGCAGGTTTGGTAGTATTTCTTGTCGCTTTACCCCTCTGTTTGGGGGTTGCATTGGCATCAGGAGCCCCATTAATTTCAGGAATTATTTCAGGAATTGTCGGAGGGATTGTGGTTGGCATCCTCAGTGGCTCCAAATTGGGAGTAAGTGGCCCCGCCGCAGGTCTAACAGTCATCGTACTGAATGCCATTACTGAAATTGGCGTTTACGAATCTTTCTTATTAACTGTCGTATTAGCCGGAGTCTTTCAAGTTATTTTTGGTTTGCTCAAAGCCGGAGTCATTGCCTATTATTTCCCTAGTTCTGTCATCAAGGGGATGCTTACAGCCATCGGAATCATCATCATTCTAAAGCAAATTCCCCACGCCATGGGAATTGACCTAGATTACGAAGGCGATGAAAATTTTTTTCAGATGGATGGGCAAAATACATTTTCCGAATTGCTTCGAGTAAGCGAATTATTCAACGAAGGAGCACTCACGATTGGTGTTGTATCATTAATCGTATTAATTGTATGGGAACAAAAATTCATTCAAAAATTTCAACTTTTCAAACTAATTCCAGGGGCATTGTTGGCAGTTATTATCGGAATATTGCTCAACAGTGGATTCAGTGCCTTACCCCCTATTTTCCACTTATCACAAGAACACCTAGTAGCCTTACCTGTTACTTTATTAATTTATTTTCATTTCCCAATTTTTCAGCCATCAATCAAGTAATTATATGGAAAACAGCCCTAGTCATTGCGGTGGTGGCAAGCTTAGAAACCCTATTGAGTGTTGAAGCGAGCGATAAACTAGACCCCGCATCAAGAATTACCCCGACCAATCGAGAATTATTTGCACAAGGTATCGGGAATATTTTTTCAGGATTATTGGGAGGAATCCCCCTTACGCAAGTGATTGTTAGAAGTTCTGCAAATATTCAAGCGGGTGGCAAAACACAAATTTCAACCATATTTCACGGGATTTTATTGCTAAGCTGTACCCTATTTATCCCCCAAATCCTCAATAAAATTCCTTTGGCATCTTTGGCAAGTATCCTAATAATGGTCGGATACAAACTTGCCAAACCCGCTATATTCAAACAGATATATAAAGAAGGCTTTGACCAATTTATTCCTTTCCTCATGACCATATTGGCAGTTATCTTCACAGATTTGCTAAAAGGCATCGGAGTAGGCTTATTGGTAGCAATGGGCTATATTTTATACACCAATTATAAAGGAGCGATGTCGTTTTTGAGGGATGAGAATAAAGTATTGATACAATTCAATAAAGATATTTTTTATTTTAATAAAGCAGAATTAATCCAAAAACTATCTTCGATAAAAGAAGATGACATCGTCTTCATTGATGGAGTAAAATCGAGCTTTATTGACCATGATATATTTTTAACCCTAGAAGAGTTCAAAAAAGAGGTTATCAAACGAAATATTTTTATTGAATTTAAGGGAATTTCCAAAAACAAAACAAAAATATAAAGCCAATGCAATCGTATCAAAAATTACTATTATCGAATAAAATTTGGGCACAAAATAAAATAGCGGAAGATGAAACATATTTCGACCATCTTTCCTCTCAGCAAAGCCCTGATTTTCTATGGATTGGTTGTTCAGATAGCCGTGTTCCGGCTGACCAAGTGACAGGAACACAGCCTGGAGAAATATTTGTACAGCGAAACGTAGCCAATTTGGTGATTCATACAGATATGAATCTATTGAGTGTGTTACAATATGCCGTAGAAGTACTGAAAGTCAAGCATATCTTGGTGGTAGGGCATTATAATTGTGGGGGTGTCAAAGCTTCTATGGACAACAAAGACTATGGGCTCATCAATAAATGGTTGAGAAATATCAAAGATGTCTATGCCAAACATCAGAAAGAGCTGGATGGGATTGAAGAATTTCAGTCCAGATTTGATAGATTAGTAGAACTAAATGTAAGCGAACAAGTGAAAAACCTTGCCAAAACCACCATTATCCAAAAAGCTTGGGCATCAGGCGACTATCCACATTTGCATGGGTGGGTATTGGATTTAAAAACAGGTCTTATCAAAACAATCATGGAAATATTACCCGATGATTTGAATGCGATTGAAGAAATATATCGGTACGATATAAAGCAAGAGGATGGAACTTTAAGACAAGCCATGCACTAAACTAATAAAAGCCTTAATTGTTTCAGATTAAGGCTTTTTCTTTTAAATAATTAAAAACATTCTTTATAAAGTACAAATACATTGAGATTGAAAAAAAAATTATAAAAAAAATAAAAATTATTCTTGAAATAATCTATATTTGCTAAATATATATATAAATGCTAAAAAAATATAGATTTTATGTCACTGCCAAATTGTCCCCAATGTAATTCTCAAAATATTTCTCGTAACGGAATAATCAAAGAACGCCAACGCTTCAAGTGCAAAGATTGCGGTTATAATTTCACTGTCGAAAAGATGGGAAAAAGTATCGAAAGCTACTATGTAATCAAGGCATTACAATTGTACATTGAAGGGGTAAGTTATAGAGAAATTGAGCGATTATTGGGCGTTAGCCACGTTTCGGTGATGAATTGGGTAAAAAAATACCAAGTTAAAATACCCAAACAAACCCTCTACAATCCTACGTATAAGGTTCTAAATCACAAAGAACTAGCTGAGTTTTATGCCAATCGAGAGAACCTCAAAGGGGCAGGAATGATAGTCACTGAACTCGGGGATAAATTTATGCTGATTAAATGGGAACGATTCAAAAAGTAGAAAATTTTGTCTAATTTACCTTAAACAAGACAAAAAGAATATTGAAAAAATACAATTTTTCATAAAAATGAGTTTCAAAAAATTTTATTCAAATAATTATACTAAAATTCAACTTACTCGAAATATTATTTTACCATATTGATATTTATCAAAATAATATTATAAAAAATAGTATCCTAGTAGAGAATAAATGATATTATTAAAAAAATTAGAGTACAATATTTTCTATGCGAGGTTAGCAAAGCTATATCAAACATTTTGGAAGTTATATTTTTTTTAAAAGTTTTGCATCATCAAAAAAATACAACAAAACCATAATAAAAGTATAACTTATGAAAAAAGCACTATTCATCCTCTCTACTATTTTACTAAGCTACCAGTTTTCAAACGGTCAAGGATCGAGCGATTATGGTGCGGGAATTAAGCTAAACGTTAATCCCGAAGGAAGCAAATATATCAGATTTATTACTTGGAACCAGACTTGGTTTCGAGCAACACAAATGAACCCTGGCACTGCCGTGGGGGGAGAAGCCAGCAAAACAAACTTTGATATCTCGGGAAGAAGACTCCGTATGTTGGCATATACACAAATCAGTAAACGCTATATGATTTTGGCACATATCGGGATTAACAACCAAACGTTCATCAATGGTGGCGGTTCAGGTTCTACAGGAACAGGAGGATATGGAAATGGCAAAAAACCTCAATTATTCTTCCACGACGCATGGAACGAATACCATGTGGTACTTCCTACCAAAGAGAACAACAATTCAAGTTTGACGATTGGTGGTGGCTTACACTATTTCATGGGATTATCAAGAATGACGATGGCATCGACACTTAATTTCTTGACGGTTGACTCCCCTATTTTCTCTTGGGCTACTATTGACAATGCCGATCAATTTGCACGTCAGTATGGATTTTTTGCAAAGGGAAAATTGAATAAATTAGAATACCGTTTTGGGTTTAATAAGCCTTTCAATACAAACTTAACACCAACGAATGTAACAGACCCAAGTAAAGCCGTGGCAGTGGATAATAATGGTAAAAGCAGATGGGCAAAAACAGGTTATGTAGAATATCAATTCTTGGATACTGAAGCAAATTTACTTCCTTTTAAAGTAGGCTCATACTTAGGCACCAAACGAGTATTTAATGTAGGTGCTGGTTTCTATACCCAAGCAGATGGTACACAAACTTCCATTGGTGGAAAATTGGAAAGAAATGATGTCAAGTTACTTGCAGTAGATGCCTTTATGGATATGCCAGTTGGTGATAAAAGCAAAAATGCCGCCATTACTGCCTATACAGGATTCTTTAATTATAACTTCGGACCAAATTATTTGAGAAACATCGGAATCATGAATGTTGGTGTAGCCGACCCTAATTATGCTGGTAATGACAAGCTTCTTTCTGGAGTTGGGAATGCTCAACCAATGATTGGCACAGGAAATATTTTCTATACTCAAGTTGGATACTTAATGCCAAAAGCAAGTGATAAGCCAAAAGTTCGTGTTCAGCCTTTTGCAGCCTTTACTTACAAAAACTTTGAAGCCCTTCCTAAAGCTGTCACTAACTTAGACTTTGGATTCAACTGGCTGATTGATGGTCACCATGCAAAAATCACGACACAATATTCGGCACGTCCGGGAATTGAAGCAGCCACAGGCAAACAAAAACATTTTGGAGAATTCATAACTCAATTACAAATATATCTATAATTCAAAACCCTTAAACACTAAGCACTATGTCAAACAGTAACAAAAGCTCGATGTTTACCATTATTGGTGCATCCTCTGTAGGTACAATGATTGAGTGGTATGACTTCTATATATTCGGAAGTTTGGCTACTCTAATTTCAACGAAATTTTTCCCAAGTGGCCCAGGTTCAGAAACCTTAGCCTTTTTATCTACCTTAGCAACTTTTGCGGCAGGCTTCATTGTACGTCCATTTGGAGCATTATTTTTTGGAAGATTAGGTGACCTTATCGGTAGAAAATATACATTCATGGTCACGCTTTTATTGAT
>CAYUFZ010000074.1:9054-11293 GCA_964444025.1 uncultured Emticicia sp. | reverse complement strand
CTATTAATTAATTGTAAAAAATCAGATGAAAATCGACAGGTAGCCGAAAAATACTGTGGCAATTGTCATCTCTTTCCCGAACCCGATTTACTACCAAAGAATGTTTGGCAATACAGTACACTACCCTATATGGGAATCATGATGGGGGTTGAAACAGAAATCAATGGACTCGAAAAACCTTTGAGCGATTATGCCATTTTACGCCCAGAAACACAAATGATAAGCGATGAAGATTGGCTTAAAATAAAACGATATTATTTAGACAATTCACCTAAAGTTCTAAAAAAACCATCTTATGATACTTTCGGAGATGTATCCGATAAATTCGACATTCAGGTAATCAACAACCGAACTATTTCGGACAAAATACCCAATTACACAGGTATTCGGATAGATACGGCTAATGGTCAAATAATTGCGGGAGACCAATCAAATCGTAATATTTGGTTCATAGATGCTCAAGGAAAAGTAAAATCAAAAATTGTGAATCAAAATGCTCTGACTCACATAGATCTAGGAAATGCAAACAAGCAAAAATTTCTGCTTACTTTTATTGGAACAACTACCCAAGCGAATCCAGATGTGAACGGCTCGGCAGAAGAAATCACTCTCCCCTACTCTGGTAAAAATCAAATTTTATTACCCAATTTGAACCGTCCAATAGAAGTGATTAGTGAAAACCTCGATGATTCGCCCGAAAATGAATTGATTAGCAACGAGTTTGGTTTTAAAATTGGCGGATTAAGCATTTGGAAAAAAGACAAAAACAATCAGTTTCATCAAAGCATTTTAAGCAATCAAACGGGTTCTACCAAAGCAATCGTAAAAGATTTCAACGGAGATGGGAAGAAAGATGTTCTTGCACTATTTGCTCAAGGAGATGAACAAATTATACTTTACACCAACAAAGGCAATCTAAAGTTCGAATCAAAGCAGCTCCTGCGTGTTCCGTCTATTTATGGCTCAAGCTCATTCGATATTGCCGATTTAAATCAAGATGGGAAATTAGATATTATTTTAAGTACGGGAGACAACGCAGACTTCACAACAATTTTGAAGCCATATCATGGCATTTATGTTTATCTCAATAAAGGAAATTTTCAATTCGAACAATCGGCATTTTATCATCAAAATGGAGCAACGAAAGTAATTGCAAGTGATTTTGATAATGATGGCGATGCAGATTTAGCGTCTATTGCCCTATTCCCAGACAATGACCACAGGCCATTGGAAGGATTTATCTATTTTGAAAACCAAGGGAATGCCGCATTTAAACAAAAAAGCCTCAACATAAATAATTTGGGGAGATGGAGTGTAATAGATGCAGGGGATTTGGACAAAGATGGCGATATGGATATCGTTCTTGGAAGCCACCCCGTGGCTAAATTTCCGGCAGGTTTCAACCAGGAATGGAAAAATGGCAGCGGCTTAATTATTCTACGAAATAAAACCATCAAAAAATAATCCACTGCAATTCTATTTTTATGAAACATTGTTTTTGTATCTTAATCTGTATCGGCATCTTGTCGAGCCAAATTTCTTTTGGTCAAAAAAAAGGATTTAATCTAAGTGGAGTTATCAAAGATGTCGAAACGCACCAAACACTCGAAAATGTGAATGTGCTGTTTTCTGGCTACAATTTTGGTACAGCAACGGATTCTTCAGGAAAGTTTACCATTTATCTTGCTCCCCGAAACTATCAGATTAGTTTTCGTATGTTGGGATATAAATTAAAAATTGAAAGAATTAATCTCAATCAGCCGACCTCTTTGGAGATTTTTTTAGAGAAAATTCCTCAATTATTAGATGAGGTGGTTATTACAAGCGAAAAATCCGATGCCAATGTCAATCGAAGTATGATGGGCGTGGAGAAAATGTCGGGAAAAGTACTCAAAAAGCTCCCTACTTTAATGGGTGAAGCAGACGTAATCAGAAGCATATTACTCTTACCTGGAGTATCTACTGTCGGAGAAGGTGCTTCTGGATTCAATGTCAGAGGAGGAAATATTGACCAAAATTTAGTTCTTCTTGATGGAGTGCCATTGTATAACACGTCACACTTATTTGGTTTTTTTACAGGATTTAATGCCGATATTGTTCAAGACTTAAGCTTGTATAAAAGCGGAGTTCCTTCGATGTATGGAGGAAGAGCTTCTTCTGTATTGGATATTCGCACCAAAGAAGGGAATTATGAAAAATGGAGTTTTCAGGGAGGTATTGGGCCAATTGCTAGCCGATT
>CAYUFZ010000074.1:4358-9044 GCA_964444025.1 uncultured Emticicia sp. | reverse complement strand
TTGACTGTGGAAGGTCCGATAATTAAAGATAAAACTACCTTGCTGATTGCTTCACGTGCGTCATTGTCAGACTTTTATCTAAAATATTTCAACCAACCAAAACTCAGCAATAGTCAAGCGAATTTTTATGATATTAATGCTAAAATTACACATAAATTTGGCAATAATCAGCGAATTTCAGTGTCTGCTTATACCAGCGTTGATGGCTTTAAGTTTGCAAGCGACACGGTTTATTTTTGGAATACCCAGCATTTAAGTTTGAAGCATAATGCACTCATCACTCCTAAGTTATCGCATAATCTGACTGTTTTTTATAGTAATTACAGCTATGGAAATAAAGGTTTAAAAGAAGATTTTGAATACAAATGGCAACCTTCAATCATACAAAAATCAGCAAGAGAAGACTTAAGTCTTGAATTATCAGCGAAACATCACCTTGATTTTGGGGGAGAAATTAATTTTAATACAAATGATGCAGGCAGCCTCGCTCCTTATCGACAAAATTCCATTATTGACCCTTTTCCGATGCCCGTGCAGCACAGCAGAGACATGGCGATATATGCAGGAATGGGGAGCCAACTGACAAAAAAACTGAGTCTCGATTATGGCATAAGATATGCTTTTTATCAATTGACAGGCCCTGACAAAACATATATCTATGCCAAAGATAAAATAAGGGATATCTCAAGCATAACCGACACGTTGAGCTATCCGAAAGGGAAAGTTATTCAAAGCTATGGCGGATTTGAGCCACGCCTATCTTTGGCTATAAAAATTGACACGAATACCTCTTTCAAAATTGGGTATAATCGAATGCAGCAATTTACGCATTTATTGTCCAATAGCATGGCGTTATCTCCGGCAGATATCTGGAAAAATAGTAATTCCATTCTTCCACAGCAAAAAGTAAATCAATACTCATTAGGGATTTTCAAGAATTTCAAAAACAATAAACAGAATATTTTTGAAACATCTTTCGAAGTCTATTACAAAGACATCCAAAATATTGTAGATTATATTGATGGTGCGAGTTTATACCTAAACCCCCTCGTAGAAACCCAATTATTGGTTGGAAAAGGATATGCCTACGGAGCTGAGATTTTTATCAAAAAACCACGAGGAAAAAAGCTTACAGGTTGGGTATCTTATACCTATTCGAGGTCTTTCCGATTGATTCAGGCGAATGAAAGCCAAAATGCAGCAAATTTTGGCATCAGATTTCCCTCAAATTTCGACTCTCCGCATAATTTTAAATTCGTCTTAAACGACCGCCTGAACAAAAGGTTTACTTTCAATGCCAATTTTACTTATTCGACTGGAAGACCCATTACTTATCCGAATGGGCGTTATAAAATTTATGCCTTCAATGATGTGTATCAATACATGGTTGCTAATGGCTTAAATCCGAGGGAGGGACTCAATAAAAAATCCTATGTCTATAATGGCGAAACGTACACATTTTTGGAGAGGTCAACCATTACCGATATCTTAGATGGGTATGCAACTCCTAGTTTTACACTAAGAAATGCTGAAAGAATCCCCGATTATATAAGACTTGATTTAGGAATTAGCCTAGAACCAAAAGAAAATAGCAAATCGAATAGCCAATGGAATTTTTCGATTTATAATATCCTAAATCGACAAAATATTTATTCTATCTATTTTAAATCTCAAACAGGATTGAGAAATTTGGCAAAAACCTATCAATTATCCGTGTTAGGAAGTGCGATTCCATCATTAACCTACAATTTCAAATTCTAATGTTAAAAAAATATATAGCTGCGGTATTTTTGTTATTTCTGATTTCTTGCGAAACTGAAATAACAAATTTTAATACCAAAAATCTCAGCAACGCCATTGCAATTTATGGAGAAATGAATAACCTTCTTGCTCCATTTAAAGTACGTATCAATCGAACAAGCTCGTATTCTCCTTATGATTTGACACAATTTCAGGGAGAACCTGTCAAAAATGCAATGGTTCGTATCCTAGATGGCAATGGGCAAATCATCCCATTTAGCGAAACGAGTTCTGGATATTATGAAAGTAAAAGTATTTTGAGAGGGGTTGTTGGACAAAAATATAAGCTTCAAGTGACGACCACAGACGGCTTAGAAATCGAATCCGAGTACGAAGAACTTAAGCCCGCTCCCGAATTAATCGACTTTAAGTATGAGTTTGTAGATGCTAAAAAGGTGGAAGATATGGGCTTTAAGCTAAATGCTGCCATCAAAGACAATAAAAATACTGAAGATTATTATTTTATCAAAAGACAAGATTTTATTCAATTCCTGACTACTTGTCCAGAGCCACCACCGCCTCCAGCACCTGTTCCGCCTTGTTACACAAAGTGTTGGAGAGCTCCTTTGAATACCCAACCAATTTTATTGAATGATTTTTTGATAAATGGCAAAAACATTCCACTGGGATTAGGGACTGTCAAAGTTGAGGATATCACTGATTGGGTGGTACAATTAGAGGTATTTTCGGTATCTAAATCAATTTTTTCATATTGGCAAAGACAAGAAGACCAACGAAATATTGGTGGAGGTCTTTTTGACAAAGTTCCGGCTCAAATCGTTGGAAATCTATCTTGCAAAAACAAACCTAAACAAGAAGTTTTGGGTGTTTTTTTGGTTGGTGGGGTTAATAAACAAAGACTGACGATTAACAGATTTGACTCGTTTTCTGAAGATACATTCAAAAAAGTACAATATTACGTCGATTTCAATAATATCAGAAATAAGGATGCCAAACTTTGGGACTGTAAAAATGCAGCATTCATCGACTATAATTTAGGTCATACGTTGCCGATTTTAGAGGCAAATTAGGCAAGTATTTCTGATAAATTTTCTTTGATATTTTGGCAAATTCTATCAATAGGCAAGTCATTTGCATCTACGCCGAAGGGGTCTTCGATTTCTTCGGCAATTACCTCCAAACTTGCAAACACATAAAATACGATTGTTACGATTGGAATTGCCCAAAACTTAAAGTCTAATACAAAACCAATGGGCATTGTAAGTACATAAATAAATATAACTTTTTTTAGAAACATGCTATAAGTGTATGGAATGGGTGTTCGTTTGATTCGCTCACAAGCTCCTATATTATCCGTAAACGATTGTAGTTCTTGGTTCAGATACAAAAGTTGTCTTCCATCAATGATATTTAATTCATACATTTCCTGAATTTCATCATACAAACATTTCATCACTTGATTCGGAATATGCTTTTTAGATTCCCAATGAGTGGGTTTATATTTATCTATTTCGGTCAATTCAGCTAGCTCAACTCCGTGACGTAAATGTTCTTTAGCTGCTACAATATAATTGCCAATTAAATGCTCAAAGCGTTTTTTTCTATTTTGGTCATTTTTAAGAATTACGCTCAATTTTAATGCTAAATTTCGGGAATTATTGGTAAAACTTCCCCAGATTCTTCTACCTTCCCACCAACGATCGTAAGCAGTATTTGTACGAAATACTAATAATAATGACAACACAAATCCTATCAATGAATGAACAACCGTCGTATTTTTGAACTGAGCATGGAATATTTCTAATTCCAAATAAGCGACCAAACCCGTATAAACAGCAATTCCCGCCATTGCAGGCGACAATACACGAAAGGTATCGCTTTTGTGAAACATGAATATTAACTTCCACCAACTTTTAGGATTATAATCAATCATTTTTATATTTTTTTGGTACAAAATTAAAAATTATTTCGTCGAAAACTAGTAAAAGTCGAGCATGTCATTAGGCAGCGTAAGACTTTCAAAATTGTCAAAGAACAGTTTAAGAACTCTCGTGATAAATTACAAAATATTTAGTCAATTATCTGTGTAAGAGTGAAACTGCAAATCTAAAAAAAATTATATTTATTTACGAGACTAGTCTAATGTATGAAATTCATTGCTAAATTCAAATCAGAGTAATTATCGTTGTATATATTGTACACTTTGGGCACTAAAATCGGTAGGAGAACTTCCACTAATCGTATTTTCAGCAGAACTTTTCATGTAAGTAGAGCTAGAACCGTATAAAAACCACTTGCATACCCTTGGGCTGACCAATAGCCTTTCTTACTCCCAAAATTATAACCACCTGTAACAGATACACTTAAAACTCCTCGGATACCTATACCTAATTCAACTCCTAAACTTAATCCTCCTTTTCGACTATAACCTATCTGTGGAATTAGAAAGAACAATTGTCCATCGGGGTCAATGCCCATAGTTGGCACATTACCCATACTTGTATAACCTGATGCAAATTGGTTCGCTCCATCAATCTGCCACATTCTACCAAGTAGTGGGTCCTTTAGACGAGTACCAAAATCGTATAATTTTGTGCCATTAAAATCTATCCATTCCTTTCCTTGAAATAAAAAACTCCAATCGCCCTGCGTGCCGACTCCTTCCAATATTTCGCCCCAAACAAAGTATTAGATTAAATACATCTAATTTTTTGAATATATTAATTTCTCTTTTTAAGGTGAGAATTTATGAAAAACAGATATATTTTAGACTGATTATCAATGTTTTGTATCGATATGTGTGTAATTTAAATATTTATTTAGTTTAAATAGAAACTTTAAAATCTTTCAAAAATACATTTTTTGGACAACAAAAATCACTTTTTAGGACAAGTAAATCTTATGAAAGACTTGAGGTTTTTGACT
>CAYUFZ010000074.1:662-4348 GCA_964444025.1 uncultured Emticicia sp. | reverse complement strand
ATTTGGATTTTGTCCTGTTTTTGATTCTAAAAGACCACACAACTTTTCAATCGCCATTAAGCGAATAATTTCATCAATTTGACTCATTTTGTTTAAAAATTTTGTTATTTTTATAAGTAAAATAATAAGGTGATGTGCTTAGTGAGCTTTTGGTTTGATTGACTTCAGAGTATGTTCAGTTCTTAATCAATCACGTTTTTCAAGTGGGTCATTATTATCCAAAACACTAAGATAAGTTTATTAAGAACACTAAATATATTTATGAAAAGATTTGACTATAATGCCTTTGATAGTAGAGATGCTATTGGAAATCCTGCATCTGTTTTTTTAACCCAAAATGAGTTTTTATCTCAAAACGATAAAGAAATCTTATCCGTTAATTCTGGTTTTCCTATATCATGTTTTGTAGATGTTTTAAATAATAAAGCAATTATAGATTTTTTCGCTCCGAATGGTCAGAAAGAGACTGTTTGCTTCCACGGGACAATGGCAGTTCTAAAAATGTTAAAAGATAATTTTGGAAAAAGTATAAAAAAAATCGAAATTAAAAATTATCAAGAAATAGAATTAATAGAATTGGAAAATGATTATTTTGGTATTAAGTTTAAAAATAATACGAAGCTAGAAATTGTTCAAAATCAAACCTTGATTCAAGAAATTAGAAATAACTTTAGACTTAGAGATGAAGATTTTGTTAATGTTTATTTTAATCATTCGACCAATGATATTATTGTTGAAACATCAAATTCAAAAATCGTTGAAAATCTTAGTTATAAGATAGCTGAAACTAAAGATTTTTTGATACAAAATAATAGGAGGGCTATTATGTTTTTTTCACTTTTAGACAAAAAAACGGTAATATCTAAGGTTCTTTATGTTAATCTAGCCGAACTAGAAGATATATGTTGTGGGTCTGCAAATATTTCAATTTCTAAAATATTATTTGAAAAATATAAAATTAAAAATTTTGAAAATATTCAGCCATATCGCGTCAAGGAAACGGGCAAATTTGGGGGGAGGCAAAAAGTTATTTATTCCGAAAAAGAAATAATTTTAATGGGTCATGTATCTAAAATAGAAGATTCTTTTCAAAGTTTTGTCGTATACTCAAAAGGATTACCTATTTTTTAATCTGAGTCCAGAAATATCTGGCTCTCTTTCCTCTTACTAAATTTCTTATGGGGAATTAATCCGAAAAAGATTGAAAATCGAGTCAATTGTATTAAAATTGCAGAAGTTTTAGAAAACCTGTATTTTCAATTATCAATAATGTATGAGTTTAATTAAAAAATTGGCGGGAGACACTGCGTTGTATGGATTAAGTAGTATTGTTGGAAGATTCTTGAATTGGCTGTTGGTGGCGGTTCATACTCGTGTATTCCATCAACCTAAATTGCTCGCCGACAATAATCAGTTGTATATATATGTCATTTTACTCAATATCATCTATACTTATGGCATGGAAACTGCCTTTTTTAGGTTTGGTAGTAAAAAAGAAAATAGACAGGAATATTTCAATCTTATTTTAACTTATATCATTCTTTCGAGTATTTTGTTCTCTGGTTTGTTGTTTTTGTATGCCGGTCCAATTATTAATTGGATGGGATTCCCGGGCAAGGAGAGGCTAATTGTTTGGTTTTCTATAATTTTGGCTACTGATGCTGTCACAGCCATTGCTTTTGTCAAATTAAGGGCAGAAAACCGTGCAAAACGATTTGTTTTTATTCGTCTGAGTAATATTTTTATTAATATCGGGTTAAATGCTTTTTATTTGATATTTTGCAAATACATTCATGAGGGCTTGTTTCTGCCTTCTCTAAAGCCTTTCGCCGATTTTTTCTACAATCCTGCCATTGGTCCTGATTATATCGTATGGGCTAATTTTATTGCTAGTTTGGCTACATTGCTGATGCTTTGGAAAGAATTTGTCGATTTTAGATTTAATTTCGATTTTTCCAAATTCAGGTCTGTGTTAATATATGCTTATCCTTTGCTCATCATGGGCTTGGCGGGTTCAATCAATCAAACAGCCGATAGGGTTATGTTTAGAGAGATATTACCGGAAGGTTTTTATGAAGGTTTGAGTACCGATGATGCCTTTAGTATTTATGCCAATGTATATAAACTTTCGATTTTTATGCTTTTGGTTGTTCAGGCATATAGATATGCCGCTGACCCATTCTTTTTCTCGAGAGCGGAAGACAAAAATTCACCGTCAATGCTTGCCTTGGCTACCAAATGGTTTACGATTGCTTGTATTATTATTTGGGTAGCCGTGAGCTTAAATATCGACCTTATCAGCTTGATTTTAGGCAAAACGTACCGCTCTGGTATTGTGGTTGTTCCTATTTTATTATTGGCAAATTTATTTTTGGGGATTTACCAAAATATGTCTATGTGGTTCAAATTAAGCGATAAAACGCATTTTGGTACTTATTTTACCATCATCGGGATGGTGCTTACGGTAGGCTTGAATATCATTTTGATACCCAAATATGGCTATTTGGGTTGTGCCATAACCTTCGCCTTTTCATCATTTATTATGATGGTTCTTTGCTATGTTTATGGTCAAAAATATTATCCTATTCCCTACGATTTGAAAAAAACGGGTCTATATTTGCTTGTTGCAGGGATACTTATTTGGCTTTCTTGGAATATTAGCATCGAAAATACTTACTTATCTTTTTTTGGAAAAATTTCTATTAGTATTCTATTTGTATTAGGAATTGTCTATTTCGAAAGAACAAGCTTGGGCATCAGTTTTAAAAAGAAAAATATAAATGAAACCATCTAATATTTCTATTCTCGGATGTGGTTGGTTGGGCTTGCCACTCGGCGAATATTTATTAAGTAAAAATTTTGTAGTCAAAGGAAGTTCGACGAATGCCGATAAAGTCCAAAAACTGAATGAGAAAGGGATAAGGGGTTTTCAAATTCATCTTTCTCCACAAATTGTGAATAAAGATGTGGATAACTTTTTTGATACGGATTGTCTGATTGTCAATATCCCTCCGAAATTAAGCATTCAAGGGGATAAATATCTTTTACAATTGGAAGAAATACTCAAATATGTCGATAATAGCTCTATTCGGTATTTGATTTATACAAGTTCAACTTCTGTTTACGATGATTTGAACCGTGAAATGTACGAAGAAGATGTGGAGCAAGCTTCGTCATCTATTTTGCTTGAGGCTGAATCGATGATGAGTCGTTTTTGTAAAAATAAGGGTATTCATTTCAATATCTTACGTTGTGCCGGTTTAATGGGGTATGACCGATTCCCTGCCAAGTATTTTAGTGGAAAAGTAGTAAAAAATGGCGATACTCCTGTCAATTATATTCATCGAGATGATTTAATTCGCATCATTGAATACCTCCTGAAATACGAGCTTTGGGACGAAATTTTTAATATTTCTGCCCCTATTCACCCAAAAAGAAAGGAAGTTTATCTGAAAAATTGCCAAGAGTTCAATTTAGCAAATCCTATTTTTATCAATCAGGAAGAGCAAAAATTTAAAATCATCAATACTGATAAATGGCAAAAAAGAAGTGAATATCGATATATTTTTGAGAACCCTCTTGATTTTTACTACGAAATTCAGTGAGCATGCGAATGGCAAGCTTTGCGGTGGGCATTCCAGTTGAGCCAATAAGCCGTTGCCATCAACAAAGCCCCGATGACATTG
>CAYUFZ010000074.1:0-652 GCA_964444025.1 uncultured Emticicia sp. | reverse complement strand
GTATGTGGTATTGGAAAAACGAAGATTCTCTCATGTTTTATGCATTGCAAAATATTTCGTTGGAAGCATCTACCCAAAACAAACCTAAGCCATTCATTATCAGGGCAATGGACAAGAAAAATAGGGGCAGTATGTTTTGATGATTTCTGTAATCTTTCAATAACAAATAAATCGCCAATACTGCACTGGCAATGACCAAGTATATTTCAGCCGATTCGCTTAAAAATGATTCTCCTAAATAGGGCAAAAAACTAATCAAAATTGGCATCGACAAACAATGAATGGTACACAAAATTGAAAGCCAAAAACCAACTTTGTTTAATGTATGATAATGCGTGAAAATTTTTCTCATAAACTATAGACAACAATGATGCAAATATACAATATAAATGCAACACTATTGCAAACAATTTAGTTTCATTAAAAAATTCTAATATGATTCTGTTTTGTTGGGGAAGTCGGTGGATTTAACATCTTTCGTGTAGTTTGTCACCGCTTCGGTCATGATACTATGTAAATCGGCATATCTCCTTAAAAATCTTGGCGAAAAGTCTTTGTTGATACCAAGCATGTCATGGACAACCAAAATCTGTCCGTCACAGCCATTTCCAGCTCCGATTCCTATGGTTGGTATGTGAAGCAATTGGGTCAC
>CAYUFZ010000073.1:2290-11334 GCA_964444025.1 uncultured Emticicia sp. | reverse complement strand
AAAATCCTCATAGAAAGTCAAGGCATTGGTAAAGCGTTCTTTTTGCTTATTTTCAAAACTAACCAAAGCCAATTCATATTGAGCTTGAAGTTTCAAGAACGATAATTCTTCGATATATTCCGAATCTGGAAAATCTCTCTGAAAATTATCAATTGTTACGACAGCAGCCTTGAAATTTGCAATGGTAACGCCACTATTTTTGTAATATAATTTAGCTTTTTCATAAGCTTTTTGTTCAAGACGATGCCTCAAATCTCTCAAATTTCCATTACAAGCTTCCGCATATTTACTATCTGGATAAGTATTGATGAATGTTTGCAAAGCATCAATCGCCGACATGGTATTGGTTTGGTCTAAATTATAATTGGGAGAGTCCTTAAACATCGAAAAGGCATACATATAAAATGCTTCTTCTGCTTTAGGGCTATTGGCATAAGTCGAATAAAAACTTTTGAATAAATAGGCACTCATGCTGTATTGTTTTTGCTGGTATTGGGCATAAGCATTGAAAAATTGTGCATTTTCTGCCAATGAATCTCCCTTCAACAAAGGTATAATTTCTTCGAAAAGTGTACCTGCTTTGTAATACTCCCCTGATTTGTAATAATCATTGGCAGCTTTGTACTTTTCTTCTGTAGTACCTTTCTTCTGTAACTTCATAAACTTGCTGTTACAAGAGGAGAGAAGGATACCCCATACAAACAATAGAGCGATATTTGAGCTTTTTATAAACATAAGTGCAAAGATAATAAAAATAAGATGCTTTTATAACGAAAAATTAGGCATATTTATTTTTCGAGTACAAATTTATATGATTTTATCGTTTTTTTGTTAATGACTTCGCAAAAACAGAAGGTTTCTTTTGTTTTTTAGGCTTATATTTTTTCGATAAATGTCTCTCGCTTGTGTTAAATAATTATTAATTACTTGAAAATTTCACCTTTTTTGACTTAATTCGCAGACAAACAACGCTTTCTAACTTTATTCTTTCATGGAAAAAGAAAATAAAAATACATCGAAAGAAAAAGGCTCAAAAGGTAGCCTTTTTTCGTTTTTGAATGAATTTATCAGTCCACAAAACACCAATATCTCCAACGAAAAAGCCCAAGACTCAAAAGTAAGTAGGTATGCAGACAGCATCGAGCAGTCGAATTATTTAAGCAGGGATTTAAGTTGGCTAAAGTTCAATGAGAGGGTTCTCGACCAAGCCCGTGAATCGGACTTAAACCTCTTTGAAAGGCTCAAGTTTTTGGCCATTACTGCCTCTAATTTGGATGAATTTTTTACGATTCGCTTGGGAAGTCTTTATAATTACTTAGATTTTGGCAAAGAAAGAATCGATTATTCGGGTTTGAGAGAGATACCCTTTAGGAAAGCCCTTCTCTTGGCAACCAAACAATTTGCCCGAGAACAAGACCGAGTTTTTAAAGAAGAATTGACTCCTTTGTTTTCGACGTATAAGTTTAGGATTATTAAATTTCATGATTTGAATGATTCCGAAACAGAAGCAGTGATAGATTATTTTGACCATACAATTTATCCCATGCTTACGCCGATGTTGTTCGACCACACCCATGCCTTTCCGGTGCTTATTGCCAAAACACTCATTTTTGGGGTCGTGACAGAGGGTCTTAGGAGTGTCAGTGGTACAGATGAAAATGAAAATAAAAAGCTTTCATTTGTTCAAATTCCAGGCAATTTGCCAAGGTTTTTTACGATTGAAAGAGAAGAAGAAATTTTATTTTTACCGATAGAAGAAATAGTAAGACATGAAATAAAAAAACTGTACCGGAATGTCAATATCGAATCTGTAAATTTGTTTCGATTGGTTCGTAATGGTGATTTTACCTTGGAGGAGTCTGATGATATTGAGGCTGATTTTGTGGATGAAATCAAACAAAAAATCAAAAGTCGGAGGTTGGGAAGGGTTGTTCAGTTGGAAATTGAACAAAATCCAAACCCTTGGATGCTCAGAATGCTCCAAAAAAGGATGGAAATAGATAATTATAATATTTTTTATGATGAATGTCTGATTGATTATACTTGTTTGTGGCAGCTCATCAAGCATCCCGATTTTCGAGAATTTATTCATAAAGTTCATTTGCCGATTACGCCTCTCAGATTAAAAGATAAAAATAGTGACATCTTTGAGTTGATTCGGGAAAGGGATATATTGTTGCACCATCCTTACAATAACTTTGAGCCGGTGCTTCAATTGCTTGAAAAGGCAGCAGAAGACCCTGATGTATTGTCTATTAAACTAACGATTTATCGCCTTGCAAAAAACTCTCGTGTCACCCAAGCTTTGTTGAAAGCGGCCGAAAATGGCAAACATGTCTCTGTTTTATTCGAAATAAAAGCAAGATTTGATGAAGAAAACAATATTCGAGAGGCAGACAAACTTCAGAGGGCGGGCTGTTTTGTTATTTATGGCATTGGTTGGTATAAAACACATACCAAATTGATGATGATTGTGCGTAAGGAAGGAAATAAGGTGGTTCAGTATGCTCATTTGGCAAGTGGAAATTATAATGAGGATACTGCCAAACTATATACTGATATCGGATTATTGACAAGTAATCCGCTTTATACGAGAGATATATCAGAGTTTTTCAATGTCATTACGGGGCATTCGCAGCCAATTCAGTATCAAAATCTGATTACCTCTCCACATGATATGCGTCTTAAACTCATTGAGATGATTCGTCAAGAGGCTAAAAATGCCCAAGAGGGGTTGGAGTCGGGTATTTGTATCAAACTCAATTCTGTGGAAGATCAATTTATTATCGATGAATTGTATCGAGCTTCTCAAGCGGGTGTACCTATTAAATTGATAGTCAGAGGAATTTGTTGTCTGCGTCCGAAAAGAAAAGGGCTAAGCGAAAACATTAGTGTTCGCTCAATTGTTGGTTTATTTTTGGAGCATGCACGCATTTTTTATTTCCATAATAATAATGCTCCTAAGGTTTTTGGCGGAAGTGCAGACATTATGGTTCGTAGTTTCGATAAAAGAATTGAATCTCTCTTTGAGGTAGTGGATGCTGACGTAAAACAGCAAATTATCCATATTTTAGATTATAATTTGAAGGATAATGTCAATTCGTATGAATTACAAGAAGATGGTAGTTATATAAAAGTGGAGCCTTCTTCTGAGGACGAATTATCGTTTGATATTCATCAGAGATTTTTTGAAGACAGAGAGGTCTTTGAGAAGGTTAATTTATTCCCGAAATGTATCGAACCAATGCCAATTATTTCCGAAAATTCAGAGGAAAATACGGAACTTAAAGCAAATATTTAATGACTCTTAAAGCCAATATGAACAATGGAAATAGAATATAATATTGTAAAAAATGTAGCGATTATCAGCTGGAATATGAGTACTTCGCCGATGAATGTACTTAACGATAATTCCATTCCTGAATTTGTGCAATGCTTGGAAGAAAGTTATCAAAATCCAGAGGTCAAGGGTATCGTGATTACTTCCGCAAAAAATGAGTTTATTGCTGGAGCAGATGTCAAAATGATTCTCCGTAATAATGAGAAAGACCCCGTGGAGATGTTGAAGTTTTCTTTGGAGTTTAATGCTATTTTTAGAAAATTAGAAACGTGTGGCAAACCAGTCGTTGCGGCTATGAATGGGACTGCCTTGGGGGGAGGTTATGAGGTTTGTTTGGCTTGTCATCATCGAATCGCATTGAATAATCCCAAAGCACAAATCGGATTGCCTGAGGTGCAGTTAGGTTTATTGCCTGGGGGTGGTGGCACACAAAGATTGCCTCGGTTGATTGGGGTAGAGAAAGCATTGGGTTTGATGCTGGTTGGTAAAAGAGTCGCTCCTAAGGAGGCTTTTGAATTGAAAATGGTTGACGAATTGGTCGATACAAAAGAAGAATTAATAGAAAAATCGATTGATTGGGTTCTTCAACATCCGAACGCAATGCAACCATGGGACGAAAGGGTAGAGGGGGTAATAAAATCTCTAAATAATTATTCTGTTCCAAATGGAACGATTGAATCGGATTCGGTTGAGGAATTGTTGAAGCAAATTTCTTGGCAAATCAGACAAGTTGGTAAGGATAATTATCCAGCTCCAAAAGCCATTCTTTCTTGTGTCGAAGAGGGCTTGAAAGTGAATATTGATAGTGCAATTCCGATAGAGGCAAAGTATTTTGTTGAGGTTGCTACCTCGAAGGAGGCAAAAAATCTGATAGGGGTGCTTTTTTTAGGGAAAAATGATTTGGAAAAGGGGGTATTTCGCCCTAAAAATATTCCTAAAAATGAGGTGCGAAAGTTGGGTATTATTGGGGCGGGATTTATGGGCTCTGGAATAGCTTATAGTGCTGCTTTGGCGGGAATTCGGGTTGTTTTGATAGATTCTTCTTTGGAAAATGCCATGAAAGGCAAGGGGTATTCTCTCAAATTGGTCGAAAAAAATATCCAAAAGGGTTTTTTTTCAGAGGCGAAAGCTCAACAATTACTCGATAATATAATGGTATCGGATAGCTTTGAAGACTTGAATGATTGTGATTTATTGATTGAAGCGGTTTTTGAAAATAGGGAAATTAAAGCGGAGATTATCCAAAAATATGAACATTTATTGAGAGATAAAGGCTTTTTTGCTTCAAATACATCGACTCTTCCGATTAGTGGATTGGCGAAATTTAGTAAAAAGCCTGAAAATTTTATAGGGATTCATTTCTTCTCACCGGTCGATAAAATGATGCTTGTTGAAATCATTCGTGGGGCAGAAACATCTGATGAATGTGTTGCGAAAGCATTTGATTTTGTCAAACAATTAAGAAAAACACCAATTATAGTGAATGACTCAAGGGGTTTCTATACTTCTCGTACATTTAGTACTTATACTTCTGAAGGGTTTGAATTGTTGCGTGAAGGAGTTGAGCCGGAGAGAATCGAAAATGCTGGAAAAGTATTCGGAATGCCTGTTGGTCCTTTGGCTGTTTCGGATGAGGTTGCCTTGGATTTGGTTTTGAAAATTGCCAATCAAGCTATTGCCGATGGGGATTCGGATGGGTCGGATGCGGCGTATCAGGTCAGTCAGCTCATGGTAGAAAAGTTGGGTAGATTAGGTAAAAAGAACAAAAAAGGGTTTTATGAGTATCCCGTTAATGGCTCAAAATTTCTTTGGCAAGGTTTGGGAGAATATTTTCCTTTAGATACAAAACCAATCAGCGATGATGATATATCAAACAGATTGATTTATCGACAAGTGATTGAGTCGATTCGTTGTTTGGAAGAGGGTGTCTTGTGTTCTGCATTGGAGGGGAATTTGGGGTCAATACTTGGCTGGGGTTTTCCAACTTATGCAGGCGGAACACTCAGCTATCCTTCATTTGTAGGCAAAGATATTTTTTTGAATACTGCTGATTATCTTGCTGAATATTATGGAGAAAGATTCCGATTGACACAAAAGCAGAGGGAAATAATAGGTGATTTGTAATTTTTTTGCTCATTTTTTTAGAAAAGAAACAATTAATAAAGTTTTGGAATTAATTTTGATTTCAAAACTTTGTTATTTTATCTTCTTGATACAATACTTAACAATTTTCGAGGGCTTTATTCGTTAAAAATTGGAAAATTTCATCCGGATTTATCAAATAATTCAATAGCTCAGTCAGAAAACTCATTTACCAAAGAAAATCTCAATGCTTTTTAATAGACAACTGAATTATAAAAACAAGCACTACACTAAATGCTTTTGGATTATTGCTTTTTCGTGTATGTGCGTATATGAAGGAAATGCTCAAATTATGTATCGGACACGTTATCGAAGGGCGATTTATGGAGAAACTTTTGCCATAAGTCCTTTATTGTCTATCAATTATGAATATTTGCCTATTCGTTGGCAAAAAAGCTTTCTTTCGACTAGGGCAGGGATTGGATTTATGCCTGGCGGCAAAAGTACAAGTTCGACGGGGGCTGTTTCTAATGCAATTGTTTCCAATGGAGGGATTTCTTTTCCGGTTTCGCTTACTTACAATGTATTGATGAACAATCTTAGAAAAGGAATCAATCGACGAGTAAGCAACAGATGTAATTCATTGCCACCCAAAATTTCATCAGAATTATTTTTGGAGGGAGGCTTGGGGCATAGCTTGGCTTTGTACAAAGTCGGGAATAGGAGTTTTACATTTGCTATCATCGGACTAAGAGAGCAGGTGGTATTCGACATTCCTCCAAAACCGAGAATTTTATTTATTAGAGCCAACTTTACGCCGGCTTATTCGGTCGGGAAAGTAGATATAGAAACCGGCGGCATTTCAAATTTAAAAGCAAAATACACTTTTGGTAATATTGAAATGCGTGGGGGTATTAGTTTAGGGGTCTCTTTTTAAGCCGACTCTCTTGCATTTTTCATAAACTCGCTGATTAATGCTTTGTACTGAAGGCAATACAGCTCTTTTTGTATTTCTGTCCAATGTAATTCTTTTGCCATTAGTGTGGCAACTTTTTCGGTGACAGCACTACAGATTTCCCAGT
Source organism: uncultured Emticicia sp. (assembly GCA_964444025.1). Taxonomy (GTDB): domain Bacteria; phylum Bacteroidota; class Bacteroidia; order Cytophagales; family Spirosomataceae; genus Emticicia. Next base: position 4,830 of record CAYUFZ010000073.1, on the reverse strand, counting down.
CTAACAATTCGAGCCTAATTCTACGTGCCAGAAAGTCTCGTAAAGTACAAGCCATTTCGTAACGAGTGGCATAGATTACTTCTGCTTGTAAAAATGGGAATGCTGGATGTAGTTTTTGTAGAGATTCGCTTGATGATACATCGATTGTTAATACTTTTTCTGCAAGATTTCCGTATTTAAGCAATAAATGTTTCGCACTAGCTTCGTCGATGTTATATTTTTTTTGTAGATTCTTCCAGTCTTCAAATACATATCCTTTTGCACCTATTAAAAGATGGTTTTCTGTCGAACAAGCTGTTTCGGATTGCAGTAAATTTGAAGCAAAATCGATTGTTTCTTTGGCCATTAAACGATAGGTAGTCCATTTTCCACCCAAAAGGCTTAACAAATTGGAAGCTTTGTCGTGTTCAATTTCATGGTCACGAACCAACTTTTTGGTTGCTTTAGAGGTCGAGCTAGCAATTAGTGGGCGTAGTCCGCCAAATCCTGATTTTATTTGTTTTTTATCAGGTACTTTCGCCAAGTAAGGCTCTAAAGTTTCTAAAATAAAATCTACTTCTTTTTGTATCAAAATAGGCTCTTTTTCAAGAGGTTCATAGGCATCATCGGTAGTGCCAACCATCACTTGTCCTTCAAAAGGAATGACAAAAACCACCCTTCCGTCTTTGGTTTTAGGGATAAGCATTGCATCTTGGCTTTGGAGTACTTCTGCTGGTAGCATGAGGTGTACACCTTTACTCGGGCGAAGACATGGCGAAAGTGTTGCGTTTGCCAATAAACGGACAAAATCACTTTTTGCACCAGTACAATTAATGAATAACTTTGCTTTTACTTCAATTGTATTGCCTTTTTGCTCTAATTCATCTCGAATAAGGGCAGATATTATCTTTCCTTGTGCATCTTTTTGGAATTGGACAAGAGAAGCGTGATTTACTACTACGGCACCTTCTTGGTGGGCGGAATTTGCCACCGCCAAGCAGTATCGGGCATCATCTAGCTGTCCATCATAATACATCACAGAGCTGTGAAGCTTGGGAGTAAGGGTAGGAATGTGTTGGTAAGTTTCTTTTTTAGAAAGCCATTGAGCCTTGGGCATCGAGTCGTTTTTCGCAAAAAGTCCATACAATTTTAAGCCAATGGTATAATAAAGGGCTTCAAAGGGACTAAAAACTGGCGTAATAAGAGCCAAAGGTCGTGCCAAATGTGGGGCATTTTTAATCAAAATATGTCTTTCTTCCAAGCCATGTTTGACTTGTTTGAGTTGGGCAAAATCAAAGTTTTTGAACGCTTGTTCCAAATACCGAACCCCCCCATGAATTAATTTGGTAGATTTTGATGATGTTTCTGAGGCAAAATCATCTTTTTCTATCAGAGCGACTTTAAAGCCTCGGAGAGCAGCGTCCAAGGCACATCCAGCTCCACTAGCTCCAGCACCGATAATACAAATATCAAAATTTTCTGTATGTAATTGTTCAAGATTTGCCGCTCTATTCATTGAATGTGAAAATTAGTGAATTCTATTATTTATCAACCATAAGCCAATAAAATAAGTTCGAGAATAAATGCAATTTAAAAAAAGAGGAATGGGGCATTTTTAAAGTAAAAATGCGATACTTTCCATGCTTTCAACCCCATTTGAAATTTTTACCTCATAGCTCTGTAATGTTTTTTGAAACTCATGTTGATAGGCTAAGTTCATGAAATCTTGAAATGATTCTATGGCATCATTTTTCACCAAATTAATGGTACACCCCCCAAATCCACCTCCCATCAGTCTGGCTCCCAATACTAACTGATTATCGGCAGAAAATTCTTTTGCCTTTTCAACCAAAAAATCTATTTCTTGGCAACTTACTTCATAATCTTCTTGGAGACCCTGATGTGTTTCAAACATTTTTTGGCCAAAATTGGCTAAATTGTTGCTTTCCAGAGCATCACATGCCAATTTTACTCTTTCTATTTCTTCGATAACGTATTTACACCTCTTATCAATTCTCGGAGATATTTTATCTGCTTGAGACCTAAGCATATACATATTGGCATCTCGCAACGAATGTACCTGAGGGAAAGCCAATTGTAGTATTTTTACACCTTCTTCGCACTCTTCTCTACGGCGATTGTATTCACTTTCTACCAAATTATGCTTTACGCCTGAATTACAAAGAATAATCGAATAATTGTCATGGTGAAAAGGATAATAGGAATAGGATAAATCTCGGCAATCTAACCGAATCACTTGGTTGTTGTGGCCGTACAATGATGCAAACATATCCATAATGCCACATTTCACACCAGCAAAATTATGTTCTGCTTGTTGTGCAATCAGTGCCAAATCTAATTTTTCAAGATTCAATTCATACATCACATTCATCATAAATCCCATGCCACTCTCTATGGCAGCAGAGGAAGATAAGCCTGCTCCCAACGGAACATTGCCCCCAAATATCAAATCAAATCCTGTATGGAAGTAATGCCCCTTGTTTTGAAGTTCGGCGATTACACCAAGCAAAAAATTTGCCCAAGATTTATCTGATTTTGCT
>CAYUFZ010000073.1:0-2280 GCA_964444025.1 uncultured Emticicia sp. | reverse complement strand
TAGAGTCAGCACGATTCGAAAAGATGGCAAGGCAGATTTATCTGATTTTGCTATATTATTGATAGAAAAATCAAAAGAATCATTGATGTCATAGGCAAAAAGACAGCATTTTTGGTCATTTCTTTTATTTGCATAGAAATAAATTGCTTTATCAATAGCTGCCGGCAACACAAAACCCTCATTGTAATCTGTATGTTCTCCTATCAGATTGATTCTGCCAGGTGCTCGAACCGCAAAGGCAGGCTTTTCATGATAAATATCTACAAATTTTGAGTATAGTAAATCTTCATACATAAGTTTTTGGCTCTTGATTTAAAAAGAAAGCCCCAAGAGACTAGGGGCTTCTTCTCGAAATTTTAATAAAAATCCTTTTCAATCTTCTTTCTATTGTAAAAATAGTATTTTATATATTTTTATTGTAATTTTTTTATATAATAAATGGTGCTATTTTTGAAAATTGAACGAAATATGTCAAATCTGACTTAATTAACGCAAATGCAAAGGTTTGCACTATTTTAATTAAATTTAAAATTAATCATTATTTTGATATTTTGTTTAAAAACCAAATTAAATTTTATTTTTTTAAAAAATTGCTAACCTATACACAGAATAATTTTTTTATACAAAACAATGGTTTAATTCTGAGGCTCTGTTGCTTGATTTTATTCTCCCAATACCTCCCAACCTTCTGCCTGAGGGTCGTATTTTGCTAAATTTCCTTTTTCCGCCATTTCAGAAGTTAATATGCCAATCTCAAAAGCATTGTCAAAATCCGACCGAAGGTATAGTCCACGATTGGTAAGAAATGCCTTTATGTCTTCAAATTGACTATTTTTAAACGAAACTCCCTTTTTATCTTCTTTTGTAATTTCAAATTGACTTTCCTCCAATTCAGATTTCAAAAATTGTAACTCTTTTTCTGTAAATGGAATTAAATTGATGTCATTATCAAAAAAATCTTCGCTTTCGGCTTCTATTTCTGCCAACATGGTTTTTGCCGAATAAATCTGAATATTATAAGTCATAGGATGTCTTTTTATTAATTTACACTAAATAAAGCATTGCCGAAAATGAGTTTTCCACTGTACCAAAAACCTCGAAATAGGGGTGAGTCTGCCATATAAATTATTTTTCCCTTACCAATTTCTTCTACTCCAAAAATAAGTGTATTTTTCATTTTTTCTTTTGCTTTTGAACCAACGAAGCCAGCGATATAATTATTGTCTTTCAAATACCCAACATTCCAAAGATTTTTTGAAAAATCATAATTATAAATGTCTCTTACCAAGGCATAATATATGCCATTGGTACCATAAGCCAACGGGTGGGTTTTGTCTAATTCGACTTTGTAAATACTGCCAGGAATTTGGTCTTTCATGGCATCTCTTTCTCTGTTGGCATAAGTTCTGAAGAGGGGTTCGTTGCTTTCTTTTTCTTGGTCTTTTTTAGACTTGAGCGAATAGCCATCTTTATTGGCAAAATAGCTGGTTGCTCCCTCCAAGGCAATTACTTTGCCTCCTCCAACTATCCATTTTCTGAGGAGTTCGCCATTGCCAAGTATTCTGTCGTAATTCCCGTCAGGTAATATTAAAATGTCGTACTTGTCTAGCTTAATTCTTGAGAGGCTACTCGCTTCGATAACGCTGATAGGATATTTGATTTGTTGCTCAAAATAGTGCCAAATTTCACCAAAAGCTGTTGGTACAATACCCTCTCCCGACAATAAGGCGATGCTGGGGTTTTTGATTAAGTTTACTGCCACCGAACCAAAATCATTGCCGGACTCTACCATTCCTGAGCTTGTCGTAAATATTTCAACTTTTAATTCAGATGCCGTAGAACGGATGGTTTTGTCGAAATTTTCACCCAATCTTTCATTATTTGTTCGAGTAATGATTAATGAGCCTGTATCAAAGGTTTTTCCTTCGCTCGTAAAGGGGTTTTCATTAAATCTTACTTTTATGCCTTTGGAAAGAATTTTTGCTAAAAATTTAACTTCCTCGAAAGAGCGATATTGTACCAAATAGGCGTAGGGCTTTGCTTCTGTTTGAGAAATGTTTGGCGATGGCGTGATTTTTGCTCCTCCGTTTATTTTGTCTTTGCAGGCAAATGTTTTTAGTTGATAAGCATAAGCCAAAGACCAACTGGTTAAATCATAAGTGATAGAATCCTCCAATGCTGTTTTGGGTTCGAATAAGATTTTAACAAAAGTGCCTTTCGGCTGATAGGTACTGATTAATAAATCGTTCGTTTCTATCTTGAAAGATTCCTCTTTCAAAG
>CAYUFZ010000072.1:5253-11427 GCA_964444025.1 uncultured Emticicia sp. | reverse complement strand
GTGCTTTCTTATCCGACAATGCCTGACGATATGCTTAACGACCGACCAAGTCAACGAAAATTGATTTGCCGAACTTTTTCTGATTGTACTACTGCCCCAAGAAATGGACTGTATTCGGGATGTTTTCCATTAGACCCAGTCTATAAAAATCATCCACATGCTGATTTATTAAAAACCATTAAAGATAATCTATGAAACAAGTCGCATTTGTCACGGGTGGTTCAAGAGGAATAGGCTTAGGAATCGCTGAAAAACTGGCCGATATTGGTTATGATTTGGCAATCAATGGTGTACGAGAGGAGAGTCAAGTGCAGGATATTCTTCAGCTGCTGCGTGATAAAGGAATAGACGTATTGTATTGTCGAGGCGACATTGCCTCGACAGAGGATAGAAAAAGGATGCTTCAGGCTATTGAGCAACATTTTGGTCGATTGGATTTATTGGTCAATAATGCAGGGGTTGCTCCTAAAGAAAGAAGAGATATATTAGAAGCAAGCGAAGAAAGCTTCGATTTTGTTGTTTCAACCAACCTCAAAGGAACATATTTTTTAACCCAATCGATTGCGAATTGGATGATTCGGCAAAAGGTAGCATCTCCTAATTTTCAAGGCAAAATTATCACTATTTCATCAATTTCTGCTTCAGTAGCTTCTACTAATCGAGGAGAATATTGTGTTTCTAAGGCTGGATTAGCCATGATGACGCAACTCTTTGCCACCCGATTGGGCGAATATGATATTCCGGTGTATGAGGTCAGACCAGGTATTATCGAAACAGACATGACATCGGGAGTCAAGGAAAAATACGATAAACTTATCTCACAGGGCTTGACAGTTCAGCAACGGTGGGGCTATCCCAAAGATATAGGAAAAGCAGTAGCTGCCCTTGCCAAAGGAGATTTTCTGTATTCGACTGGGCAAGTATTTACTATTGACGGAGGTCTTACTTTAGCTCGTTTATAATTATTCAACCGAAATTTATTAACCCTAAACCAATTATGAAAGAACAAAATCAATCATTGACAAAACAACTTTTAAAATTACCCGTAATAGTGGCTGCCTTGGGATATTTGGTAGATATGTACGATTTGTTTCTATTCAGTGTCGTGCGTGTTCCTAGCCTAAAATCCTTGGGTGTCTCAGACGAATTATTACTTTCGGAAGGCGTATTTTTGTTAAATATGCAGTTGGCGGGACTTTTAATCGGAGGGGTGCTTTGGGGAGTTATGGGCGATAAAAAAGGGCGTTTATCGGTACTTTTTGGGTCGATAATTTTATATTCACTTTCTAATATGGCAAATGGATTGGTACAAAACCTGAATCAATATGCTATTTTGCGACTGATTGCAGGTATTGGACTTGCTGGCGAATTAGGTGCGGGCATTACGTTGGTGGCGGAGTTGTTGCCTCAAAAGCTTCGAGGATATGGAGCAGTAATTGTATCGACGATGGGGGTTTTAGGAGGAGTATTGGCATATTTTGTGGCAGACCTTTTTCAATGGAGGGTATCTTATTTTGTAGGGGGAGGCTTAGGGCTTGTGCTTTTGTTGTTAAGGATAAATGTATTTGAATCTGGACTATTTCTAAAAATTAAAGAAAATAATACCCAAAGAGGTGATATTTTAATGATTTTTGGAAATATTAAACGACTAAAAAAATACCTTTTGGCAATTATTGTGGGAGTACCTTTGTGGTTTGTAGTTGGTGTTTTGGTTACTTTTTCGCCTGAATTTGGCAAGGCTCATGGCATTTCAGAGACAATTATTGCAGGAAAATCTGTTATGTTAATTTTTCTTGGCCAGTCATTCGGAAATGTATGTTGCGGAATATTGAGTCAAAAGCTGGAAAGCCGAAAGAAAGCCATTGGAATATTTATGTTATTGTCTTTCATCATGATGGGGATTTATTTGTTGGCTTCTGTTGATTCTGCCTTGATATTTTATGTAATGATATTTTTCTTGGGAGTTTTTAATGGTTATTGGACTTTGTTTATCATCATGGCAGCCGAATTATTCGGAACTAACATTCGTGCTACGGTGGCAACATCAATACCAAACTTCGTGAGGGGAGCGGCTATTCCGCTGACAGCTGGGTTTGCAGGGTTAAAAATGAGTTTAGGAACCATTCACTCGGCATTATTCATTGGTGGAGTGACGGTGGCTGTCTCGTTGATAGCTCTTTTATTTTTAGAAGAAACTTTCTCAAAAGACATGAATTATTTGGAGTAAGTAGTTTGTTTCATTTTTTGCTTCGTTTAAAGCCAAGATTGCCTTATTCAAAATAGAAAATTGTTTCTATTTCTGAAAGGAAAATTTAGAACGGTTTTATTTTAAAAAAGGCAACATTCTTGAAAAAAAACAAAAACTTTACTTAATTTGTTTTAAATCTTTTTCTAAAACATTAATTGTCCGAAATTCATGCTAAAATCACTAAAATTAGATAAAATAGCCGAAAAAAACATAAAAACTTGGCTTCGTGGCAAGTATGATGCCGAAACCAAAGAAGCTATTCAAGAGCTTATTGAGGAAAATAATGCCACTCAATTGACCGACTCATTTTATAAAAATCTGGAGTTTGGTACGGGCGGTATGCGTGGTGAAATCGGCATCGGCTCAAATCGCATGAATAAATATACGGTAGGGGCTGCTACCCAAGGTTTGGCAAACTATTTGAATAAAACTTTTGCAGGACAAGAAATAAAGGTGGCAATTGCCCATGATAGCCGAAATTATTCTCCAGAATTTGCACAAGTGGCTGCGAATATTTTATCTGCCAATGGTATCACGGTTTATCTTTACAAGGCCTTGAGACCTACGCCGCAATTGTCATTCACGGTGCGTCAATTAGGTTGCCAAAGTGGAATTGTGATTACTGCTTCCCACAATCCGAGAGAATACAACGGCTATAAGGTATATTGGACAGATGGCTCTCAGGTCGTTTCTCCTCATGATAAAAACATCGTTTCTGAAGTAAATGCCATTACCAATGTAAAGGATATTAAGTTTAAAGGCGTAAAAAAACGCATAAAAATGATTGGAGATGTACTCGATAAGGCATATCTGAAAGCTGTAAAAAGTATCAGTGTGAATCCAAGAATGATTAAAAAACAATCGGATTTAAGTATTGTATTTTCTCCAATTCATGGGACTGGTATCACGATGGTGCCACAGGCTTTGGCTCAATTGGGCTTTACGAATGTGACCATTGTAGAGGAGCAAGCCACTCCTGATGGAAATTTTCCAACGGTAGTTTATCCAAATCCTGAGGAAAAAGAGGCTATGAGCTTGGCTTTGGCAAAGGCAAAAGCAATCAATGCTGATTTGGTCATTGCTACCGACCCAGATGCGGATCGTGTTGGAATGGCCGTAAAAGACCCTCAGGGAGAGTGGCAGTTGCTGAATGGAAACCAAGCGGCAAGTTTAATCATTTATTATTTGCTGAAAGCTTGGAAGAAAGCTAAAAAGTTGAAAGGGGCTGAATTTGTTGCCAAAACTATCGTCACAACTGACCTTATCGATGAGATGGCTGCCAAAGCAGGTGTGAAATGCTACAATACGCTCACGGGTTTCAAATATATTGCCCAAGTTATTCGTGAAAAAGAGGGCATCGAAACATTTATTGGCGGAGGGGAAGAAAGCTATGGCTATTTGATTGGAGATAAAGTTCGTGACAAAGATGCCATTGCTAGCTGTGCCATGATTGCAGAATTGGCAGCTTATGCCAAAAATGAAGGACTGTCTTTATTTGATTTCTTGTCAGAAATGTACCAAAAAAATGGCTTTTATTATGAAGGTTTAATCTCATTGACCAAAAAAGGAAAATCGGGTGCAGAGGAAATTCAAAAAATGATGCTGGATTTTAGAGCCAACCCGCCTAAATCATTGGCAGGCTCGAAAGTAATTCGTATGGATGATTATCAGTCTTTGGTCCGAACTGACTTGAAGACGGGAGAGAAAAACAATATCCCTTCTGGCGAATTGGGAATAGAATCTTCGAATGTTCTTCAATTTTTTACGGCAGATGGAACGAAATTTACTTGTCGCCCTTCGGGTACTGAGCCTAAAATCAAATTTTATGTCGGGGTGCGTGCCAAACTAAAGAGAAAAGAGGAATTTAATGATACATTGGATTCGTTGCAACAAAAAGTAAAGGCAATTCAAGCAGAGCTGAATCTAAATTAAGTATATATTTTACCCACAGAATCGTTTGTTTATGCGGTTCTGTGGTATTTTTCCCAGAAATTGATTTTACTTCATTCATCAAAAATGACTAAAAAAAACCTATTATTTATCTTCATTTTTATTTCTTTTCATAGTGTTAGTATTGCCCAAGAAATCCCTCAAATACCTGTAATTCAATATGTTGAGGTGGCTGGAAGGGTAGTTCCGATTGATTCGATATATAAAATCAGTTTTGAGGATAATGCCATAAAAATAGCCTTTCGAGCCAGTCCCAAAACTGTCCATAATAAATTGGAAGCCAGAATTATAGAAACAAAGTTTAAGGAGGTTAAAGTCGGTAAATGGGTGGAGCTAAAACATGCTATTTTCCGAAATGATACTTTGTTTCCTGCTGTTTATCGTATTCAAATTGTCAGTGTTAGTCCCCAAAAAATACGTAGTCAACCCCTGTCTATTCAAATTAAAATTGAATACCCTTGGTGGCGTTCGTGGTGGTTTTGGGGGGCTTGTTTTCTCACTGTTTTTGGGCTATTTTATGGAAGGGAGCGTTTCTTGAAATTTTGGGCAGATGAAGAACAAAAACATTATCGACAGGTAACAGAGCTGGAGCTTCGGACCCTTCAACTACAAATGAATCCTCATTTTGTGTTTAATGCCTTGAATGCCATACAGAGTTTTATTTTGACAAGAGACAGCATCTCTGCCAATAATTATTTGTCAAAATTCGCTAATCTTATTCGTTTGTTCTTAGATTCTTCGAGAAGTAAATACATCGCTTTGCCTGATGAAATAAAACTCTTAAGCTTATACGTAGAGATGGAGATGCTAAGGTTTGATAATAAATTTGATTTTCACCTGCATATCGCACCAGATGTCAATCGATTTTTTGATTTGCCAACCATGATTCTACAACCATTCATAGAAAATGCCATCAATCATGGCCTAAGATATAAAGATTCAAAAGGGAATCTTTATATAGATTTTTTCAATCAGGGAAAATATTTGGTATGCCGAATCCAAGATGATGGTGTAGGAAGGGAAAAAGCCAGAAAAATACAATCCAAATCCCGAAATGGCTATAAATCTCAGGGCTTAAAAATAACAGAGGAAAGGCTGAATATTTTTAATGCTATTGCCGATTCCGATATTCAATTTTTTATTTCTGACAGAATTGTCAATCCCGAAAATGAACAAGTGGATGTCGGCACATTGGTCGAAATAAAATTCCCTAAATTTCTCTAATATCATGTGTCTTTAATTTTTCAAAATATTTGATTTATCTCATTTACCACCATGCTTAAAGCTATTATAGTTGACGACGAAAGTCGCAGTATTGAAACCTTAAACAGTATTCTACAACAATTTTGTGCCGACGAAGTTGTGGTAGTAGGAACAGCCGCCTCTGTGGAGGAAGCTCAGAAATTGATAAAAAATATCCAACCCCAAATTGTTTTTTTAGACATAGAAATGCCTCATGCAAGTGGGTTTGACTTGTTGGAAAGGTTTCCAAAACCAACTTTTGAAGTAATTTTTACGACAGGATTCGATAGATATGCCGTTACGGCAATCAAATTTAGTGCCTTGGATTATTTGCTCAAACCCCTAAACATCGACGATGTGAAAGAGGCAATTGCCAAAGCAAAATCTCGTATTGAAAATAAGAATTTTCAGCAAGATTTGGAGCATCTCATTAATAATTTGAGGCATCCAAGAGACAAAAATAATAAAATTCCCATTTCGGTCGTCAATGGATTTCAATTTGTCACGGTAAGCTCGATTGTGTATTGTGAAGCAGATGATGATTATACGTATTTATATTTGAACGACAAACAAAAACTTACAGTTTCAAAAAATATCAAGGAGTTTGAGGAGGTATTGGCAAATTACGATTTCTTCCGAATACACCACTCTTTTTTGGTCAGTAGAGATTATATCAAACGCTATACCAAAGGGGAAGGAGGAACTATTATGACAGACTTGGGCAATGAGCTACC
>CAYUFZ010000072.1:0-5243 GCA_964444025.1 uncultured Emticicia sp. | reverse complement strand
CTACCCGTATCACGAAGAAGAAAGCAAGAGTTTTTAGAATGGCTCAATTATTATTAATTGAACAAACTAATTTTGACTCAAAGTATCAAAAAATCATAATATGTACAAATATACAAAAACGTCAAAAAGTTTAACATTTTGGTCATATTTCGGAAATTAAACCAAAATTGGCATAGTTTTCGCTAAAACAGCCAAATCTTTGAAATTTTCTATGTATTGGATAATAATTTCTTGAATTTGGCTGTAATGATACTCTATTTCAAAAAAGACAATTAAAGAATCTATTTTGGCACAATTGTTGGTTAATAGTAAACTTGAATTAATCCAAAAATCCCAAAAAAAACAAGTTATAAATTAACCAAACAAGATAGATGTAAATCAGAGGCTTTTTCTTGAAAAAAATGAGTAATTTTACCGAAAACTATCCCTTAGTGTACTCAATGAAATCAAATACATTGAGTCGTTTTTTTGTGCTACCTTCGGTAGTACTTAGAGGGCTTTTTCGTATTATCTCAATTTATTTCATGGAATCAACTGCACCACTCAACCAATTGTTATTCACAAAAATATCAAAAGTAGTTTTTGTTTTTTTGCTTTCGGTTTGTTCAAATTCCTTTGCACAAATCAAGCAGGATCGCTCATCAAATGCTTTGATTATCCAAAAATCATCTCTTTTGGCAGTAACGGTAGATTTGAGTTTAGAAAAAAACATCAGCAATCCTACTCCTCCAACGGGGGCTTATGTGACGTATTGGCTGAATGTCACGAATGGAAGTAATGAGGTCGCTACCAATGTAGAGGTAAATGATACCATCCCTGATGGTTTACAATTAGTCAATGTTTCGGGAGGCGATTTAATCAACATGACCAATAATAGGGTTACCGTAAAAATCAATGAAATAAAAGCTGGAAAGTCAATACAATTTCAGATTATTACCAGAATTATGGCTCTCAACGGTACCATTAAAAATTTTGCTCAGATTACAAAATCTGACCAAAAAGACCCCGATTCTACACCAAATAATGGGGTTCTGAGGAATGAAGACGATGATGATGATGCCGAACTGACTATCTCTACTGGTACTTGTAATGTACAAGCTCCATTGATTGTAAGTACCAATACTTATATTTGTCAAGGTGAAAGTACTTTGATTGAGGCTGCTGGTTGCTCTGGTACTGTGATTTGGTCTGATGGAAATACCGGGAAATATAACATTGTAAGCCCTAATGCCAATACGAGCTACACAGCTAAATGCCAACTCAACAGCAATTGTGTCAGCGGCAATTCTAATCAAATACAAATTGTCTTAAATACCCTTGTTCCTCCTACAATTCGTTCAAGCTATACCTCAAGTGTGGTGTGTGATAATCGTCCTATTACGCTTACGGCAAACGGATGCTCGGACACTGTTCTTTGGTCAACAGGACAAACTGGAGGAAGTATCATCGTATCTCCAAGCAATAATGTCAGTTATTGGGCATTTTGTCAAAATAAAAATTGTAAAAGTATCAAATCTAATACCATCGCCTTTTCAGTCAATCAAACGTTAGCAGCTCCAGTAATTGCCACAACCAATGCTGCGATTTGTGCAGGACAAAAAACGACACTAACGGCGACGGGGTGTCTCGGAACTGTGATTTGGTCTAATGGATTGACAGGCAATGCAATAGAAGTAAGCCCTACTATCAAGACAGATTATACGGCTATTTGTAGGCCAAGCACGAGCGAATGTCTTAGTGCCAATTCCAATACCATTACTATTTCGGTCAATTGTAATGGTGAGTCAAATGCTTTGTCGTGTTTGGGAGTTGGTTTAAGTTCAAAAATTGATAGACAAAAAGATGGTAGCTTTGATTTGACATATATTGCTATTATAAAAAATTGTGGAACAAGCACCTTGGCCAATGTCCAGCTTTGTGATACACTAAAAAATACTTTTGTGACTGCCAATGTTGCAAAAATTGTAAAAAAACCATTTGTCAATACCCAAAGTAAACTAAAGGTGGATACGACTTTTAATGGAGATACTCAGATGTGTATGCTTTTATCGACCAGCGAATTGGATGCGGGGCGAACAGATACAATCAAATGGATAATCAATTTTAAATTGCTTGACAATCAAGGGTCTTATCAAAATAATGTAGTGGTATCTGCTTTAGATTCGGAGAAAAAAAACATACAAGATGTATCGAATGCTGGTTTAGACCCTAATCCCAAAGGAAATGCTCCCTTAATTATTAGCTTTAATATTGTTCCGCAGGCGATAATTGGTTTGGCTAAAGATGCCAGTAAACCAAAATTAGTCAATGCGGCAGATGCAACTTATGACCTTACTTTTAGTTTTGTGGTTAAAAATTTGGGCAATGTCAGCTTCACTAAAGTACAGGTGGAAGATGATTTATCCACAACTTTCGGAGATGGCATAAAAATTGATTCTATTAAAATAGAAGCAGACAAAGGATTTGAGGTAAACAAAAAATATACTGGTTTTGGCAAAAATATCGGATTATTGGTGGATTCATTAAGCACTTTGAATTTTAATGAAAGTAAAAATATCAAGCTCTATACCAGATTCAAAAATACGCCAAAGTATAATCGATTTGAAAATATTGCATTGGTGACGGGACATTACGACAAAAATAAAAAAGTAGATGATTTATCAACCTCAGGCATTAATCCCGATCCCGATGGAAATGGGAATCCTAAAGATAATAGTGTCTCTACAAGTGTATTGATGAATTTTGATAATGTGATTGAACCCTTTTTTACAACTTTTGGCATAGCAAAAGAAGGGGTTCTTGATTCTTTGGCAAATCCAGATGGGACTTATAACCTTGCATATAAGATTATTATAAAAAATTATGGAACAGAGAAACTAAGCAAAGTTCAGCTGACCGATAGTTTGGGCAAAGTATTTGGTGATAGTATGTTATTTGTGATAGCAGAAAAACCACTGATGAATAAAAGCAGCCGTTTGCTTGTCAATACGACTTTCAATGGTAAATCAGATGCCAATTTACTGTTGGCGGATAGTAGTTCGTTGGCGGTAGGGGCAAGTGATACTTTAAAGTTTAAAATTCGTCTAAAGAATAATCACCAAGAAAAGACAAGTATTTATAATAGTATTTTCGGAAAAGGCTTTAACAGCAAAGGGCAAGTCATTGATTATTCTGAAAGTGGGGCAAATCCAGATTCTGATGGGGATAAAAATCCTGGAAATAATAATAAATCGACAATAAATGTGATTGAAAGTGATAAAAGTCGAGTCGATTCTACCCTAACTGCCGTAATTCCACAGGCATTTTCGCCTAATGACGACGGAGTGAATGACTTATTTGTTATTAAAGAAATTAATGGAAAAACTAATTTAAAAGCAGAGTTTTATGTATATAACAGATGGGGTTTGCTAGTTTATCAAAACCAAGATTTTGCTAAAATAAAGGGTTGGAATGGCCAATCAAATGTGGGTGTGCAGATAGGAAATAATGCCTCGGGTTTGCCGGATGGTACTTATTACTATTTCATCAAAGCAGATGGATATTGGAATAATCTCGGAAAAATAGATTATTTAACCATTGCTCGATAGTGTTTATATGAGTTTATCGTCAAATCATAAATAAATTAGAATACAAGCTGGATTGTATTTTGCTTAGTTCTCAAAATAATTGTTTAATATTTTCGCTATGTAGCGATATTAATTTGTTCAAAATGAAAAATTTTACAAAACCAAAACACAGATTACTTTTACTGTTTTTTATAGGAATATGTTCCCTAAATAATCAAGTAATAGCCCAACAAGAAGCCATGTTTTCTCAGTATATGTTCAATACAATGGCCATTAATCCTGCTTATGCAGGAAGTAGAGATGTATTAAGTATGACTGCTTTGGGGCGTTATCAATGGGTTGGAGTGCCTGGAGCTCCGAAAACATTTACTTTTTCTATGGATACTCCCATCAAAAATGAAAAAATGGGTATCGGCTTACAAGCAAGCTATGACGAAATAGGAATTGCCAAAAATACTGGCGTACACCTGACGTATGCTTACAGAATCAAAGTGGGTCCCCGTTCTACGTTGTCGTTCGGTGTACAAGGAGGAGCTACAAATGTTCGTTGGATGCTTTCACAGGTAGATATTTTGAATGAACAAGGAGATAATGTTTTTGGGGGAGGGAGTGACAGAAATGCCATTCTTCCGAATGTTGGCGGGGGAATATTTTTGAGCAATGATAAAAGTTATTTGGGCTTTTCTTGCCCGCAAATCCTTCAAAATACTTTGTTTAATTATAATAGTACAGACCCAAAAACAGGGAAAGTTAGTATAGGAAATACACAAAGACACTTTTTCTTGATGATGGGTTTTGTTTTGGGGTCGGGAGATATCAAAGTTAAGCCATCTACCATGGTCAGATATACCCAAGGAGCTCCATTAGGATTTGATGGAAATGTGAATGTTTGGATCAAAGACCGTGTGTCTTTTGGGGTATCGGGAAGAATTTCTCAATTCCAAACTTTAGGACAATCTACTCCATTTGATGCTGGAGTATTTATGGCGGAGTTACAGATGACGCAACAAATGAAAATTGGGTATGCTTATGATTTTACTTCCAATAATTTGAATGATAGAAGTAAATCTGGTATCAGTCGTTGGTTAGGAATTCCGACACATGAAATCATGCTTCGCTATGAACTGGGTTTTAGCAAAGACAAGATTCTTACTCCAAGATATTTCTAACCTTTATTCGTAATAAATAAGCAAATCTCTCTATCGCACAAGCGTATTGTGAAATAGAGAGATTCTATAAAATTTTGCTATTATTCAGCTTGATTATTAATTTCCAAAAAGATGAATCTCCAAAAAAGGATATTGATTAGTTTATTTTTTTCGGGTATTTTATGCCTAAAAGTAAATGCACAAGACGCATCTCTCAAAACTGCCGAGAACTATTATGAAAGTCTAAGTTATACTCGTGCTATTGAAAGTTTTGAAACCGTTCTTAAGAAGAAAAATCTTCCGGATGACCAAAAAGTTCAAGCTCAAATAAAATTGGCAGATAGCTATTATAAAATAAAGGATTCTCAAAATGCTGAGAGGGTTTATGCAGATCTTGTCAATGCCAGTCAATTGCCTGCTTCTGAAAGTGCCTCGATTTGTCTGCGATATGCTCAGGTATTGGCAAGTAATGGCAAATACAAAGAGGCACAAGAAATGTATGTAAAATACAACAAAAAAGCGGGCGATG
>CAYUFZ010000071.1:0-11493 GCA_964444025.1 uncultured Emticicia sp. | reverse complement strand
GTCTGCCCCATTTGGCCACTCTGGTACACCCCCATTTCACAAAAACTTTCTTTACAACCCAACTACTTTTTTCTTTATCGTTGAATCGGAGTGCAAAATTATATTCTTTTTTTTAATTAATCAAATTCTTGAAGACTTTTTTTTAGAAAAATTTCAAAAAAAACAATATTCATCAAAAAAAATAAAAATTTACCCTCAAAAATCAAGCAGACTCGTCTTTTACCCCTTGCCTACTGCTTTTCTTTATTTTTTGCAAAAATAGTAAATTTTAAAATTCACTCATAATTTTTTTGCAAAAATTTATCAAAATCTAATCCCAGCACTCCAAGACCGTAAATCATTCAGATAATTTTGGTCTTTTTTGAATAATCCCCCCAAATCATATCTAAGAAAAAATGTAGCCCCTCGCCTTTTCCCTACCTCTGCTGCCAACCCATACCGATAATCACTCAAACCATAACTACCCTTGATTTTTTCTTTTCCTTGATTATCTTTGACTTTTGCATAAGAAGACAATCTATAATTCAAATAAGCTCCAAAACCCAAATGTAATTTCGACTGTTTGAATCCCCAATGAATCATCACAGGTAAATTGATGGCAGTAACAACCAACTTGCTTTTTTTGACCGGACTACTCGCCTCAATTATTCGGTATTGATTGTTCTGCCTTGATAATAAATGATTGCTTTCAAACATAAAATTATTCCATTGTAATTCGGGAGAATAACTGATTACTAGGTCTGTTTTTTCGGATTTTGACAAAGGAATATATTTTCTTAAAGATAAAGCAAAATACCTCGACCCTAATGGTCTCAAGGTAGTTTCAGACTGACTCGGCATCCAATTATTCAAACCTAAATAAACACCAAAATCATTTTTCGAGAAAAAACGCTTGTTTTTGGTGCTATTCTTATTGGTATTCCCCGATTGGTCTCCATGAGACCAATGATCTCCTTCTTCACTATTTTGAACTTCAGATTGGCTTGGCATTCGTGCAATGATTTTGATATTCTTTCCTTCTTTTGTAAGCACAACAATGGTATCCTGGTCATTCCCTATCGAAACTATTGCCTTCTCAATTTCAGAGGAATCTACGCCTATGCTTTTTAATATATTCCCCATGTTGAGATTTTTAGGCAAATCAAAGTCTTTTCCTGATGGGGTATAAATGGATATTCTCTTTTTATTTCCTTTATCTGTAAATTCTACCACAGTCGTATCCGACCAATTTTTGGCAACAACCTCTGTCATTCCGACAACCAATAAGCTTAAAATGATTGCAATTTTTTTCATATTCTAAAATATTTAATTTATCTGCGTTGTAATCTACCTATTTTTCTTTGCATAAAATCCCTTACTTCTCCTAGTTCACTTACAATTGGGGCAGAAGTTCCAGAAAAACTCACTTTGGTAGAGCTCAGACTAACTTCCTCTTTCCCATATTTCAAATTTTTATATTCTTTGAATAATTTTCCGATAAATGACTGATTATTCTCCTCTTTTTGTCGCATCATTTCGGTCGCTTCCGACCACGCCAATTCAGAATCTTGGTCTATTTCCTCTACTAAAACAGGGCTTTCTATTGCAGGCTCAAGTACCACGACAATCGATTCGCCAATATCCTTTTTGAATACCTCTTGATTGGTAGATTCTTTTGGTGATGTCGGCGAAATACCCGAAGTTTCTTCAAAAACCAGTGTAGGCATCGGTTTAAATTCCTCTATTACTTGGTTATCTTCTTGAATATCCTCTTTTTCCTCTGGTCTCACAGATACCGAAGGAAGAAACGACAAATATTTTTCGCCTTTTTCTGCCGAAGCAATTGCCTTTATAGGAATCTCTGTTTCATGTTCTATTGATACCCCTTTGATTTGTTTTTTCTCATAATGGCTTAATTTAACCCCCATTTTTTTCTCATTTTGAGGAGAATCAAGCATCAATACAACACCCGAAGCAATCACGACCATACTAGCTGCCAGATAAAGCCATCGGCGATTGCTTTGCCTATTCAATAAAACAACTGGTTTTGTATTTTTTGACAACCTTTCTTGAAACTTTTCCAAAGCCCTAGAAGAAGGTTCAAGTCGATAATTTGCCATTTTTTTTGCAAATTCCTCGTCGATTGGATGCTTTTTCATATTGAAATGTATTTATTTGAATATTTTATCAAATTTTAATCATTATAATTTATGTTATAAAGAACCCATCAGTGTCCTATCCAATTCTTTCAACTTATTTTGAAGCAAACTCCTCGCTCGACTCAACTGAGATTTGGATGTTCCTTCTGAAATACCCAACATTGTTGCGATTTCTTGATGAGAGTAACCCTCTATGGCATAAAGATTGAATATTGCTCGATACCCGTCGGGTAAGGTTGCAATCAGCTTTAGTAAATCATTGGCTTCTAAACTTGGGATAGCGTAATCCTCCGCAAATATCCCGACCGCATCCTCAATATCAACATGTATATTTTTTTTACTTCGGATATACATAAGAGATTCATTTACCATTATTTTACGAATCCAGCCTTCAAAACTACCTTCAAAATTAAATTGCCCTATTTTTTCAAATACTTTCATAAATCCCTCAATCATCACATCTTCTGCTTCTGTTCTATCCCCCACATAACGCATACAGACCACCAGCATTTTCGAAGCAAACTTTTCGTAAAGAGTCGTCTGTGCTTTGGGGTCTTGCTTGCGAACCGCTTTTGCAAGGTCATATTCATTTGTAAATAAAGATAGAAATTTCGCCATAAGTACAATTTTCACTCTTGAGATGCAAGTAATGCCTGAATTGGTTGCATGGTTGATGCTATTTTATTCAAAACAAAACAATAATCGGCATATTATGGCACATCCTAAAATAAAACCATAGACAAAATGCGTTTTTTGGGTATTAGAAAAAAATAAATGAAAAAAAATTTGTTTTTACCAAAAAATACACTACCTTTGCATTCCGATAAACAAGGTCCTGTGGCCGAGAGGCTAGGCAGAGCTCTGCAAAAGCTTGTACAGCGGTTCGAATCCGCTCG
The DNA here is from genome assembly GCA_964444025.1 of uncultured Emticicia sp. Taxonomy (GTDB): domain Bacteria; phylum Bacteroidota; class Bacteroidia; order Cytophagales; family Spirosomataceae; genus Emticicia. The sequence goes on along the minus strand of CAYUFZ010000071.1, from coordinate 8,459 downwards.
GGACCTCACAAAAGCACCTCAAAAGGGTGCTTTTTTTGATTTAAACTATACACTATTTCATATTATCTTCTTTCTTCTAAACCACGTATAAATGACTATCGACACGCTCGACATCAACACAAGAATCCAAAAATACCCCAATCGCATTTTTAGTTCGGGCATGTATTCAAAATTCATTCCATAGACCCCTGCAATAAAACTTAATGGCAAGAAAAAAGCCGAAAAAACTGTCAATAATTTCATTACATCATTTGTTTTTTGTGCATTTACCGACATATAAGTATTCAATAAATTGTTAGAATCTTCTAAAATTTCATCATAAGCCAATACCAAGCTTAGAAGTCTGTCTTTTATATCTTGCAAGGCTGTTTTGGACTGATCACTTACTTCGATTTGCTGAACCACATTTTGCGTAATTTGTAGTAATTTTTTAGAAATTCGGGTTTGTGATTTTTGATAATATAACTCCTCCAACGACACCTGCTTTTGATTTTTCAAAAAGATAGACTTTTCGATGACATTGTTTTTTTCTGCCAATACCAAAGAAGGCTTGACGAATGTTTCGACCATTTTATGAATAAAAAACAATAAGATTTCTTCCACAGAATCAAAATTCGCCCCATCGGTATCTAAAAAAGAAAATTTTGCTCGATGGATTGAAATGATTTTCACTCCATTATAAAAGAATGCAATTTTATTGGAAAGCTCGTTGATATTGGTCGCCCTAGTATTTTTTTTGGCAGTGAATGCCCTCAAAATCAGGAATTTATAATTATCTTGATTTTCTAATTTAGGCAAGTGCCCCTTTTCCAAGCTATCTTTTATTTGAAAATAGTCTAATTGAAAACGTTCGGCTATCCCATCTAGTTGCTCTTCTTCAGGATTGGCGATATCAATCCAAATAAAATTTTCAAATTTGCTTTCTTTGTACGATGTTTTCATTCGATTTTGGTTTAATTCACATAAAAGTCGAATTTACAGTATGTTTTGAGAAATATATATCATATTAAAAAAAAATGACTACCAATTTGATAGTCATTCCTAATAAAAAACTAAAAACCTTTCAGAATTTAAGCATAGACATTTAATGCCGATATCACCTCCCGAACACCGAAAGTCATCATATTCGACAAATGCGTGACGACATTATCAGTAAAACCTTTCAATTCATTCAAATCCGTTCCCCACAAAGACATATTTCCCAAAACAGCTTTCACAACTTCTTCTGGCTTGTGCTTGCTCCAAACATCATAAAAATAAGCCGCCGAGTCACATTGAATGAGATACGATTCACCATTAAATTCTCCGAAATACTTGCCATTTTCCTCCCTTACAGCCTTCATAAATAGCAAGTAAGCAGCAAATCCACGAGTAAAATATTGCGGAACAGTCTCAAATTCTTTATAATAATTCAACAGCAGCGGAATATTTCTCATCTGCATTTTCATAGAATATTGCAGCGTGATACTTATCCACTGATGCTCTAGGAAAGGATTTCTAAACCTATCCAATACCTCCCGTCCATATCTTTGCGTGATTTTGGCATCGATAGCAAAAGGAATAGAAGGAGCAATTTCGGACATCATCAAATTGGTGATAAATTTTTCCATCAAGTCATCTGCCAAAGCCTCCTTGACAGTCTTGAACCCAGACAAATAAGCAATGCCACACATAAGCGTATGTGTTCCATTGAGCATTCTGAGCTTTAGCTCACGGTATTGTTCGATATTTTGAGCAATTTTTACCCCATCATCTACCTTGGCAAAAGACAGCACCTCCTGTACTTTATCATTGCCCTGAATTGCCCATAAACGATAGGTTTCTGCTACCAAAAGCAAATCATCATCATATCCCAATTCATTACATACCTTTTCGAGAGCCTCTCCTTTCGGTTTTCCTGGCACGATTCGGTCAACCAACGAATTACAGAACTGATTTTCAGATTCAATCCAATCAATAAATCCCTCTGGGACTTGGTTATTTTGGCAATGTTTCAAAACAATTTCCTTTAGCATATTGCCATTTCCGACAATCAGCTCAGTCGGGATAATCACGACACCAGGTTTTTTTGCTTCAAATCGAGCCAATAGCCAAGCTGTCAGCTTTGCAGGAAATGAAATTGGCGGATTTTGATAAATATCCTCTTGTAAGTATTGCAACCCGACCTCTGTTGTATTAGAAACCACGATTTGGATGTCATTACTTTGAGCAGTTTCCAGAATCAACTTCCAATCATTCTGAGCAGAAACAACCCTACTGATAGCAGAAGAAATGATATTTTTTTCTATGGCAGCCCCATTTTCAATTCCCTTTATACATATTGTATAAAGATTATCTTGGGCATCAAAAGCATCAGCCCCTCCCGAATCAGTAGATTTGATTACTATAATTCTTCCGTTGAAAATACCCTGTTTATTGGCTTTATCCACAAAATAATCGCAGAGACCACGAAGTAATACCCCCGTGCCAAATTGTAAAATTTTTTCAGGGAGCTGAGTAGTAGAGGTATTGTCGAGTAAATTTTTATTTAGTTTCATTCCAAAACAATTATGAAATAGGTTGAATATGACAAAAGTACTTAGTTTCAATGACTTTCATTAAAAAAAATAAATCAAATAATGATACTTTTTTGGCAATTTTACTTATTTTTTAGTATAAATCTTGAATGAATAAAAAAATATATCCCTAAAAACATACAATTATGAGAAAAAAAAACCTTTTATCACAGATAGGTTTGGCAGAAAACGCTAAATAACCTAATTTCGCCCATCAATTTAAATGATTAATTCAAAAAATGGAACAAATTTTTACAACTGCTGCCTTAACAAGCATACTTTCCCTCACTTTATTAGAAATTGTATTGGGTGTGGATAATATCATTTTTGTATCGATTATTGCTTCAAAGCTTCCTTCGTCTGACCAAAAAAGAGCCAGAAACATAGGATTATTGATGGCAATGGGTATCAGAATAGGCTTATTATTTGTATTGGGTTGGATTTTAGGGCTACAAACCGACTTATTCAATCTACAAGATTTAGGTTTGCCAATAGACATGGGTTTTAGCGGCAAAGACATGATTTTGTTGATTGGTGGTTTATTTTTATTGTATAAATCTACCTCAGAAATTCATCAGAAATTAGAAGGACACGAAGAGAATGTCAGTGAAAAAAAGGTAGCATCTAAAGTTTCTCGTGCTATTTTAGATATTACCCTCATTAATATTGTATTCTCAATCGACTCGATTATTACGGCAGTCGGAATGACTGATAACATCACCGTGATGGCAGTATCGGTTGTTTTATCGACTTTTGCGATGTTGGCATTTGCTGGAAATGTAGGTCAATTTGTCGAAAAACACCCAACTGTAAAAATGCTTGCCTTATCCTTTTTGGTGATGATTGGAACACTGTTGTTGGCAGAAGCATTTGAAGTACATGTTCCAAAAGGATATGTTTATTTTGCGATGGTCTTCTCGTTTGCAGTAGAAGCCCTCAATATCCGAATGCGTAAAAACGCCAAGCCAGTAGATTTACATGATCAAATAAAATAAAATTCGATGATAAAGAAAGTTTTTTCTCAAATCTATACTATCTGGTGTGGATTCTGGTTTATATTTTTATTCTTATTGTTGTTTCCGGTGGTTTATGTATCATTACAAAAAGAAGAATGGAAACCAACGGCTCACTATTGTAACAGAATTTGGGGAAAAATTTTCTTTTTTATTATCGGGCAGCCCCTTCAAATCAGCTATGAAGAGCCGATAGATTCGAGGAAAGTATATGTTTTTTGTGCCAATCATTTTAGCTATTTGGATATTGCCACGATGGGGGTCATTATTAAAAACTATTTTGCTTTTATGGGTAAAAGCTCAGCCAAAAATATACCGTTGTTCGGCTATATGTTTAGTAAATTACACATACAAGTAGATAGGTCGGACAAGCATAGCAGAATTAAGGCTCTTAGCAAATCGATTAAAGCCCTGAAATCAGGTAGAAGTATTATGATTTTTCCAGAAGGTGGAATTATTTCTAAAAATATTCCAGAGATGGCTCAGCCTTTTAAAGATGGAGCTTTTCTCATGGCCATTGAAAATGAAATACCCATTGTGCCTATTTCTTTATTGGATAATTATAAGATGATGCCTGAAATTATGTTTCATTGGCATCCGCTGCGAGTCATTGTTCATCGCCCAATTGAGACCAAAGGAAAAACCAAAGAAGACATTTTAGAGTTGAAAAGACAAGTATATGAAGCCATTCAGCCTTCTTTACACCAATACACCGATTGAGATTTAAACATGAATTACAATGAAAATAGACAAACAAATTGTTGAAAAAATCGCTCATTTATCTCGCCTTGAAATAAATGAGCAGGAGCGAGAAAAAATGGTGGAAGATTTACCTAAAATCATGAATTGGATGAATCAATTGAATGAATTAGACACCGATTCGATTGAACCATTGACCCACATGAGCGAAGCCGTCAATATCTTTAGAGAAGATGAAGTAAGACACGAACTTCCTCGAGAAAAGGGACTCTTGAATGCTCCCAACCAAAATGGAGTATATTTCCAAGTACCTAAAGTCATCGAATAATAGCTTTTATACATCTTTTATTATCCGACCGACAGAAAGACCTAGCAACAACAAAGAGATACTCATCAAATAATGATAAATATCAATAGCGTCTATTTGATTCAGTCGGATAATATGTTGATTGAACGTAGCTACAATCAAAACCAATACTCCCCCAAATGTCATAAAGGCAGCATTTCGGTTTCCCTTGAAAATCCCAATAACAGAGAGCAATAAAATGGTCGGAATCGCTGCGGTTGAAACCAAAGACAATAACTTCAGATTATTGGTAAATTGTATGCTCAAAAAACAAAGAAAACCAACCAGAATTGTCAGTAAAACTACCTTTTGATTCAGTATTTTTTGAAAAATAGTAGCATACGTAGCTAAAATTAAGCAACAAGCACCCGCACTTCCTGCAAAATGCTGAAAAACTTCCGAAATTATCTTTGCTTCTTGTATTCCTAAAAACCTCAAGCAACCAAAAAAAGCAGCGGCAGTTACTGCCAAAATAAAGGATTTCCACAAATAACCATTCAAAGGGGATAAAGGACGAATGAAGCGAAAATGAACCAATAAACCAATGATAGTCAGCACCGCATCAGATATGGCATGAGATATTTCCATGGGAAGAGGGTATGATATAGAGGCGGTCAACATTTATTTTGAATGAAAACCGCCAATAAAGTATATAATATTTAGAAACACAAGCTTGCCGCACCCAATAAGCCGGCATCATTACCCAAAGTTGCTTTTTTGATAATCAGCGTATCGAGGTAATAAGGAGTCAGCCAATAATTCAGCTGTCTTTGTAAGCCAGGCATGATATAATCGAACGAAGCCGAGAGCCCTCCACCGACCAAAATTGTCGTAATATCCAAAATACGTATCATCGATACCAAAGCATTTCCGAGCATTTCCCCAACTTCATCAAAAATTTGCAAAGCGAGTTCATCACCTTCTGCCGCTGCTGCTACCAAACCGGTGGTAGAAATAGTTCCGTCATCAGGTAATTGTGTTTTTCCGGTATAAGCTTTTCTCATGGCATTTGCCAAATCCAATAACTCATTTTTTCCGATATTTCTTTCGAGTACTTTGCCATTTTTAGACGGAATGTGTCCAGGCTCCATGGCATTTCCACCAGCCCCTTTGAACACCTTTTTATCGATAATAGCAGCTCCCCCTACCCCAGTGCCAAGTGTCACCATGATATAATCTTCCGGAATCGAATCATCTTCGCCGAAATAATATTCCCCAAGAGCCGCAGCATTAGCATCATTTTCCAAGAAAAACTCACAATTTGGAAAACGCTCACCCAAATAAGGAATGATTGGAGTCCCATTTATTTCGGGAATAGCCGTAATTTCTATGAGAGTAGAACGATCACGAGTAATTAATCCCGGAACCCCAATCCCACACTTACTGACATTTTTATTTTCAGCCAATTGAATGGCGATGGCATCTCCCAATCTTTCGACAAAATGCCCAGATTTTCGCCAGCTTGCTGTATCATGGCTATAAAAATTGGAAAGTTTTCCGGTTTGGGCCTCTACAATGCCCATTTTGACGTTAGTACCGCCCACATCAATTCCTAAATATTCGGTTGCCATTTAGCGTAAAATTTGATTATTGAAAAGAGTTCAAATATAAAAAAAAAATACCGATATTCATTTTTTTACCAAACGGTTTGTCCATTCGACAATTTTAAATGATATTTTTTCTTGAAAATATACCATTAAATCAAATAAATAACTTAAATATCCCCACTTAGTGGGCGTAAAATAATTTCCTCAACTAAGGCATTTTTCGACAATGAAAAAGCACTCCAAGTAACCTCCGCCACATCCTCAACTGTCATAAACCTCTCTTTCGGGATTCCTGCACCTACCCAGCTATCCGTATAAACCGCTCCCGGAATCAGGGAAGTCACTTTAATCCCTTCATCTTTTAATTCTTCTCGCAGCCCTTTGCTAAACCCCAATAAAGCAAATTTTGAAATACTATAAGAGCCTCCATTAGGATATGCCTTCAAGCTTGCCACCGAACATACATTAAAAACATGGCCTTCGTGTTGCTCCAAAAAAATAGGCATGATTGCTTTGGTCAGATAATAAGCACTATACAAATTTGTTTCTATCAGTTTTTCTAATGTTCCGTCGCTTTCTTCATGTATATTTCCGGGCAAGAAAACCCCAGCATTATTTACCAATACCGCTATGGGCTGTCGGAGGGAAACTATCCATTCTCCCAAAGCCAATACTTCAGATTTTTGCGATAAATCGGCAGGTTTTATGAAACAATTAACCTTAAACTTTGCTTCAATCGCAGATTGTGCCGACATGAGGGTATGAGCATCTTTGGCAGTAAGAACAATATCAAAGCCTTGGGCGGCAAATTTTTCGGCAATGGCACGACCAATTCCTCGGCTTCCTCCGGTAATAACTGCTAATTTTTTCGGCATAAAATAAATTAATTATAGTTTTTTTTCTTTGGTTAAGCTTTTAGAGGCAAAATATCCAATAAATATCAAAATTTTTCAAAAAAGCTGAAAACTTCAATCGTGAAGCCTAAACAAATGATTATATTTGCAAATATCGTAAAAACAGCGAAATTTATGTTATCAATTATTGGAAACTACCTTATGTTTCTTAAAAAATTATTTATCAGAAGAGAGACATTTAGGGTATATTGGAATAGATTTATTGATGAATGTATCAGCATTGGTATTAGTTCAATAGCCATTGTATCGATTGTAGCGGTATTTATTGGAGCGGTCGTTTGTGTGCAAACTAGGGCAAATCTTGTCAGTCCGATGGTACCTATTTATATAGTCAGCAATATTGTTCGAGACATGACCTTACTGGAATTATCTTCAACATTCATGTGTGTCGTTTTGGCAGGAAAAGTAGGCTCAAATATAGCAGGAGAATTGGGGACGATGAAAATTACCGAACAAATTGATGCCTTGGAAGTGATGGGGATTAATTCTGCCTCTTATTTGGTTCTTCCCAAACTCATGGCGGCAGTAATTACCTTTCCATTGTTGGCAATAATCTCGGGTTTTTTAGGAATCATGGGTGGCTATTGGGCAGGAACATTTTCAGGAATTATCACGCCAGAGGACTATATTTATGGCATTCGATATTCCTTTATTCCGTTCAATGTTTTTATTGCCATTATCAAAGCAACTGTCTTTGGCTTCTTGATTTCAACTATTTCTGCTTATCAAGGATATAATACCCGGGGAGGAGCTTTGGAGGTAGGTCAGGCAAGTACCTCGGCTGTTACGAATAGTTGCATTGCTGTGCTGGTTGCGGATTATCTGTTGGCTGAGTTGTTGACATAAAAACTCGTCAAGCAATTTTGCACAATTAATAAGCTTTATCACTGATGATTGAAATCAATAATATATCAAAATCATTCAATGGTCGAATGATTTTGGACAATGTAAGTGGGGTTTTTGAAAAAGGAAAAACAAGCCTCGTCATCGGTGCGAGTGGCACCGGAAAAAGTGTACTTTTAAAATGTATGCTCGACTTGGTGCGTCCAGAAAGTGGCTCAACTTTATACGATGGCAGAAATTTTTACGTAGGCGACGAAGCAGACAAAAAAGATATTCGCCGAGAAATGGGGGTTTTGTTTCAAGGAGGTGCTTTATTCGATTCAAAAACAGTTCATCAAAATATTCAGTTTCCCCTAGATATGCTCACGACACTTAGTGATGCCGAAAAAAAAGACCGGGTAGAGTTTTGCTTGCAACGGGTTGGCTTGGAAGGAACAGGTGGCAGAATGCCTTCTGAAATTTCGGGAGGAATGAAAAAACTGGTGGGAATAGCACGGGCTATTGTGATGAATCCAAAATATTTGTTTTGTGATGAGCCAAAC
>CAYUFZ010000070.1:11101-11766 GCA_964444025.1 uncultured Emticicia sp. | reverse complement strand
AATACGGTACAAAATGAATAAGTGAGGAAAATAATTGTTATTACAGTAGAAACTATATACACTTACTCATTAGACAAATTTAAGGCAAACCATCCAGAATGGCAAATGGGATTATTAAAAAATACGCTGCTTATAGTATGCTTAATATTAGACATCCAAAGAGTCTATCTTATGGAGAAAAAAGGTAGTGTTGGCAGGGAGTAAACCGATGGCCGTTTACATTATGAGCGAATAAAAAGGTGGTTTTAGAGTAGTCGTGTCTTCAGGATTCTTACTTGCCTAAGAAAAGAAGCAAAGAAAGCGGTTCGGCGTCCTGAAAGTCCGTCCAATGCTTCCACACAAGACGGACACATCCAACCCCTCAAATAGGTTTGGTTAGTTAAATTAAGTATGCCCTAAGAAATTTTTGTTCCCCAAAACAATATATCAAAATACTTTAAATTCCATAGAGGTATAAAATTTAGCCAAAAATTATTTTTATTACATATATTCAGTTGAATTAATCTGATGCCTGATATCATAGGATGATAAATCAAAGCATAAGTCAAGATACTATACATGAAAATATTAGCAGGCATTAAATTTAGTTTTGATATTAACATAATTGTTAATAATGGAAAAAAGATGTATATATAAAAAATTGCTGTTTTCTTTAGCATGGTCTT
>CAYUFZ010000070.1:9716-11080 GCA_964444025.1 uncultured Emticicia sp. | reverse complement strand
GAACAACTGCCCATACCGAAACCCATTACTACTGAAAATTGATAATAAATTGATAGATAAACGTCGAAAATTATCAGATACATAAGTGATAACAATGGTTATAAATACTTATATAGAAAACATTCACTGGCTTGTTGATATTACAATCAAGTTACCTAAAAAGATTCATGTGATAACTCTAAATGGGTTTTTACTCAAAATTTATTATCATGTATGCTCTTGATAAATACTATTAAGATTTTACTCAATTTACATTATTTAGACAAAATTGTACTGCATTAAATACAATTTTGAGGTCGCTAGTTCCTTTAAATCCGCTAAATCCACAAGAAATAATAGTTGTGTCGTCCAATCGAATCGGCTGTCCGCCTTCCCACCCCATCAATTCGGGTAAAGGAATGCCAAATTCACGGTAATTTAGTTTATCTGTAAAAATCAATCGTTCAAATTCGCCTGTTTTGTAGCCGGTTATCCATACTTGAGAAGCTTTTCTATATGCTACATCAAAGTATTTTCTACCTTGAAGTTTATCGTTACCCCAGATTTTGCCATAAATATTCCCCGATTCATCGATGATACAAACAGCCACATTTCCTTGAGATATTTTCCAATCTTCTTCACTATTTTTGTATTCAGGTATTTTTCTATCTATTTGCTCCAGTACTTGGTGGACAAATTTCTCTAATTCAGAAGGTTTCATTTTCTTGATGATTTTTACAGTAAAACAATGTCATTTGCATGAGCAACCTCGTAATTTTGGGTTGTTAGATTTTGTTGTAATTCCGCCGCATTGACTTTGACTCTGGCAATAGCGAGCATATTTCCCTGATTATCAAGTATTTCTATTACTTCTCCGGACTCAAAGTCCCCCTTGACTTTCTTTATTCCGACAGCCAACAAACTACTTCGTTTCGATAAAGCTTTGGCAGCTCCAGCATCCACTTGCAATGTTCCGACACTTAAACTTCCACTTGCCAACCATTTTTTTCGAGAAGAAATACTCACATCTTGAGCGGCAAATTGGCTGCCAGAATTTCCAGCCATTGCCGTTAGAATTCCATCAGGCTCTTTCATGCCGAAAATCACAACCTTGATACCCATTTTGGTAGCAAGTTTTGTGAAAGTCAGCTTAGATGCCATGCCACCAGAGCCCAAGGCAGATTTGCTATTATCCACCAAGCCCAAAATATGATTATCAATTGTTTGAATTTGAGGAATGATATTTTTGTTGGTGTCGAGCAATCCTCCCACAGAAGTACAAATCATCAAGATTTCCGCCCCAAAACCCGTAGCAATGAGCGTCGCCAATTCGTCATTATCCGAAAATTTCAATTCTCTGCTACTGACCACATCATTTTCGTTGG
>CAYUFZ010000070.1:0-9706 GCA_964444025.1 uncultured Emticicia sp. | reverse complement strand
GTTGGCAATAGGAATGATACCATTTTGCCATAACTCATGGTAAGTATCCTTCAGCTGAAGAAATTGCTCCCTATTGCCAAAATGTTGCCTTTCACACAAGCTTTGGGCAATATGTATGCCATATTCGGCAAAATATTTGGCATAAATATTCAACAACAAAGGGTTGCCAATAGCAGCAGCGGCTTTTCTTTGTGTAATTTCGCCGGTATAATTGTCTATAAAATGCTTTCCGGCACCAACAGCCCCAGAAGAAACCATCACAATATGATAGTTTTGGTGTAAATAAGCCACCTGACGAGCAATATCCGCAATGATTTTCTCGTCAGGCTCTCCATTTTTTTGAGTAATGGAGGCTGTTCCAAATTTAATAACTAATATCGGCTTCTGATTCATGGACGCAAATATAATCATTCAACTGACACTTATGAGATACTGAGAGACGAAAAAAACTTATATTTTTTCGATTAATGCCATATAAAAACCATCAAATCCATCATTGACTGGCGAGATTTTTCGCTCATTAAGTAATTGATAATCTGAGTGTTCGCTAAGAAATTGCTGTACTTGTTTTTCGTTTTCGGAGGGTAAAATACTACAAGTTGCATAGACCATTTTACCTCCTTTTTTCAACATTTTAGAATAATTATTCAGGATTTCAGACTGTGTAATTCGGATTTTATCAAGAAAATCTTTTTTTAGTTTCCATTTAGCATCAGGATTTCGTCGGAGAACCCCCAAACCAGAGCATGGAACATCTAATAACAATCTATCAGCACTTTCCCTCAATCTTTTGATGGTCTTCCCTTCTATCAGTCGTGTTTCGATATTGCCGATGCCATTTCTTTTGGCTCTTCTCTGAAGCTCTTGTAGTTTATATTCTTCTACATCCATGGCAATAATTCGCCCTTTGTTTTCCATTAAAGTTGCCAAATGAAGGGTTTTGCCTCCCGCACCTGCACAAGCATCAATTACCCTCATGCCTGGCTGTACTTCCAAAAATTCACTGATTAATTGACTTCCTGCATCTTGAACTTCAAAAAACCCTTTTTTGAATAAATCCGTCGAAAATACATTGCTACGCTTTTTGAGCAATAAAGCAGATTTTGCCTGGGGAATCCCTTCGGAGTCGATACCGATTTCTCGAAATGCCGACTTTAATTCGATTGGGCTAATTTTGAGGGTATTTGTACGTAAAATAACAGGAGCCTGAGTGTTGAGGGCATGAATTTCATTTTCCCATTTTTCCCCTAACTCTTCCGAGCCAATCGTATCCAACCAATCCGGAATGGATTCTCTTACTTTTCGGATTGATGAAGATTCCTCTTTTTTAGATAAAATATTCTCTGGAATTAAGCCCGAAAACTCCTCCCACATCGGAAGTTTGTCGCCTTCTAAAAGCCGCCATGCCCCAAACATTTTCCAATAAAGAGCAGTTTCTGTAATCTTGACACAATCTATCTCCGCCACAAATTTTAATAATCGCCACCAACGTACAATGGCATAAGTATTTTCAGCAATAAAGGCACGGTCTCGGCTTCCCCATTTTTTGTTTGATTTGAGTACTTGCTCGATGACTTTATCGGCTTGTCGATTTTCATTAAAGATTTCTTGAAGAGCAAAAATAATTGCTTCTACTAATACTCGATGGTATTTCATTTGGTATTTTGTGTTTTCTTAGGTTCTTTACTTCATTGAAAAGAAAAGCCTTGAAAATCAAGGCTATCAGGATGTTTTAAGTCGTAAATCAATTACGGATAAAGCAGGTATTTTTTTCTGATATTTTTATAATTACTCAAACCCGATTCCCAGCTTTTTCGGATTTCGGCTTCGGATATTCCAGCAATAATTTGTTGCTTCAATTGCTCTGTTCCTGCCAATTTATCAAAGCTTCCGATTTGTTTACTCTGAGTCATATCAAAAAACTTATCCTTGAATGGATAGGCATTGTACAATTCAATAAGCCAAGAGAGATTGATTTTTCCGGTTTTTTTGAAAACATTCGTATCATATTTTCTTAAGTCAAGTCCAAAGCAAGTTTCATTTTGATGCAGCGGGGTTTCGCTCATTCCTTTGATACTTTCTGGTTTGAATGAAAAGGCATAATTTTCTTTCAAACTCGGAGCTCCCAAAACCGTGAAAGGCATATAAGTCCCTCTGCCCAAACTAATGATAGTACCCTCAAACAAACATATACTCGGATAAAGTAAGATGGATTGTTGTGTATTGAGATTGGGCGAGGGAGCAACTGGTAATTCATAGCTCATGTCATGCGAATAATTTTGTACTTTGATAACTTTGAGCGAGCATTGAGCTTTATTGGTTAGCCAATTTTCACCGTTCAACATCAAGGCAAATTCTGCCATGGTTAGGCCATGCGAAATAGGGATAGGAAAAAGTCCAATACCAGAATGTAAATGTTTTTCGAGAATTGGGCCATCAATACAAAAACCATTGGGATTGGGACGGTCTAAGATAATCAATTCTTTTCCAAATTCGGCACAAGATTCCATCAGATGGCTGAGGGTATTGATATAGGTATAAAATCTAGCACCCACATCTTGTATATCAAAAACCACAATATCGACATCGGAGAGATGCTCTTTGGTAGGTTTTTTTATTTTACCATACAATGAAATAATCGGAATGCCTGTTTTTGAGTCAATCTCGTTATTGACCTTTGTTCCGGCACTGGCATTGCCACGAAAGCCATGCTCGGGACCAAATACTTTTACGATATTGATACCCAAATCTAATAAACTATCGACGCTTGGTTTATGACCAATAATGGAAGTTTGATTCACCACCATTGCTACTCTTTTGCCCTTAATCAAGGGCAAATAAGCTTGAATTTGGTCTGCTCCAGTGATAATTTTCTTGGCAGAAAAAGTCGTTTTTTCTTTCGGGGGATTGGTGAAAGAAAACAGACCCAAACAGCAGAAAATAAAAATCGGGAGGTATTTGATTGATTGATTTGTCATTTGGAAAATTTTTCGATTGTCAAAAGTACAAAATCAAATGAATAGATGAAAATAGAGTCGTATAAATTAGCAAGCATGATGGCATAGAGAATGGCTGACAATCTTTTTAATTTGGCAATTTTTAAATACTTTTGAAGAAAAATTGGATTCAAGTGAAAAAAGAAAGCCCAAATACAGTCAAAGTCCCTATTGTTCCGCCTAAATTGAGCAGAGAAGAAAGAAAAGAGATTCTTCAAGAGTCTGCAACAAAATATTTAGAGGCGATAGAGACCCAAATCGGAGACTTGAAGAAAGTCGGCAAAAATGCTCTTTATATTGGAGGGGCAATTTTGGCTGCTTATACGCTGACAGAGTTTTTGCTTCCATCTGCCACAAAAGAAGAAGAAAGAGCAGAGGAAATAGAGTCTGATGATGAAAATTCAATCGTATGGACAGCTCTGAAAGGAGTAGCAGTATCGTTGATACTTGCTGTGGCAAAGGATAAGCTTTTGGAAATATTGGAAAACTTGAACGACCCGAATGCAGAAACAAATTCATGAGACCATTCTCTCTCGAAGCATTCAGCATAAGAAAATGCTTGCCGTATTGATTGACCCCGATAAGGTTAATTTCGATGCGTTTGGGGATTTTCTGGATAGTTGTGTACAAAATAAGATTGACTTTTTTCTGGTAGGGGGAAGTTTGATTACCAAACCAGTCATTGCCCAAGTAATTGAGCAAATTCGTAAACTTTCGCTTATCCCAATCATCCTTTTTCCTGGGAATAGCCTTCATATTGAGCCAAGTGCTGATGCTATTCTGCTTTTATCTCTGATTTCTGGCAGAAATCCTGAATACTTGATAGGACAACATGTCGTAGCTGCTCCTATTTTAAAACAAAGCAACTTGGAGATTATATCTACTGGATATATTTTAGTGGATAGCGGCCAACAAACGACTGTTTCTTATATTAGCAATACGACACCGATTCCCGCCGATAAACCAGATGTAGCGGTATGTACTGCCATGGCAGGCGAAATGTTGGGTCAAAAAATAATATATCTCGATGCAGGCAGTGGAGCAAAATATCCCGTTTCTGGAAAAATGATTAAAAAAGTCAAACATAATATTTCTGTTCCATTGATTGTCGGAGGAGGAATCAATACTGCAGAAAAAGCTTATTTGGCTTTAGAGGCTGGGGCAGATGTGATAGTGATAGGCAATGCCTTTGAGAAAAATCCGGCATTATTGCCAGAAATTGCCAATCTTGTAGAAACATTTAACGCTTCAAAATTGAATTTCATTGAAAACGAATAATTTATTTCTTGGTTTAGGTACTAATCTGGGCGAACGAGAAAATCAACTTTCGATTGCTCGAACACTGATTGAACAAAAGGTCGGCAAGATAAGTGCCACTTCAAAAGTATTTGAAACTTCTGCTTGGGGAATTGTTGAGCAAAATTCGTTTTTAAATCAAGTCCTACAAGTCGATACTTCCTTTTCTCCTTTGGCAACACTCCATTTGATTTTACAAATAGAAAAAGAAATGGGTAGAATCAGAAGACAGAAATGGGGTGAAAGGGTCATTGATATTGATATTTTGTATTATAACGACGAAATCATAAAAACCGAAAGATTGGAGATTCCACATCCATTCATTCAAGATAGAAAATTCGTGTTGGTTCCAATGGGCGAAATTGCCCCTGAAAAAATCCACCCGATTTTTGGATTAAGTACGTGGCAACTGTTGGAAAATTGCAAAGACGAGGGACAAATCAAAGAATATTAGCACTTTTCTGCCACGAAAATCATTCGGTCGGAGTTTTCTAAATCAAAGGCATCTAAGGCATAATTACCATAAATGTCCAAACATTGTAGCCCCGCTTGCTTGAAAAAAGCCTGAAACTCTTCAAATGTCAGGGCTTTGACACGCTCTTGAAAGTGATGATGCGTGTTCTCAAAATCAAATTCAATATTCTTGATGATAAAGCCATTTTCTATTTTTTTGCTGATAATAAAATGAATATCGTCAATGTGTTTTTGGTATTGTTGTTGGAGGCCCTTCACAGCCTTTGTGCTGTTCATATAATCGAGAATCAGTTTTCCTTTGGGTTTTAAGTTTTCGGCAATAGCCTGTATTACTCGAAAATTATCCGTATTATCTTCAAAATAACCGAAGCTCGTAAATAAATTCAATACAAAATCAAAAGAGTTTGGAGCAAATGTTTGCCTCATGTCGTGTACTTCAAAAGACAAGCCCTTGGCGGTAGATTGTCGGGCTTCTTGAATGTTGTTAGGAGATAAGTCAATCCCCACGACTTCATAGCCTTTTGAGTGAAGATAGATGGCATGTCGGCCTTTGCCGCAAGCCAAATCCAAAAAATGTTGTGAATGTCTGAAATTGCATTTTTTTTCGAGATTATCAATAAAAAATTGAGCTTCGACATCATTGCGGTTTTTATAAAGTTTATGATAAAAAGAGGTATCAAACCATTCAACAAACCAATCTTTCATTTCTTTTATCAATCCTGAAGTGGAATTAAAATTTTTTTAATATTTTTATCGTTCTTTGCAAAGAAATATATATTAATATCAGCCAATGAGTATTATCAATTATCCGAAATATTCCCCAAAAATATACCAATATTTGTTAATAATAACCATTTTTTTGGTATTTTGTTCGTCGGTGTTTGCCCAAGTACCAAGAGCGGTAAAAAAAGGAGAACCAGGCTATAAAAAAGAAAGCCTAAAAGAGACCATGAATCGCTTGCCAATTGAGGTGCTTACTCCGAAAGCTTCGGCTAGTTTACCCGGCGGAAATAATATTTCTAATATAGATGACGCAAAAAAATTTGTCAATGAAACCCTTCCTGATTTAGGGCTAAAAATCAATAAATCTATCAAAAAAATCAAAAAAGAGCTGAAGTCTGTCAAAAAAGAATTTAATGGCAAGGAATATGAAGGGTTGAAAGTAGAAAAGCATTTGATTCGGCAGGGTTCAGGGGCAAATCTCTATTTTTTAGAGTTTTATACACTGAAAGACTTTATACAACCAAACAATTATGTCAAGCATTTGTATTGGTACGAGGCGAGGTCAAACCGAATTGTTGAAGGAATGGGTAGGGACAAACAGGGTAATTTGCTGCTACATGGGCCTTATAAGAAATATTTAGGAGAGCAGATTATTGAAGAAGGCTGGTATTTTGTGGGGGCAAAAGATGGACGTTGGGAATTGTATGATAAAAATTTCAATTTGCTCAACAAAGAATATTATGAAAAAGGCTTTTATGCCGATTCGGAAATTTCGTATTATGACGAGCAACAATCAAAAATAAAAGAAGTAAAGCCAAAGTTGTTTGGAAAGGTTTCGGGCGAATATTTTCTATTCAATGAATCTGGTACTCTTGCAGAAAACGGAATGATGGACGATAGCGTAAGGGTGGGGAAATGGGTAGAATATTACCCGACGGGCAATCGCCGGAAAAAGGAGATTCAATATGCAAGGGATTGCTATGATTCGACCGGTTCGTATGTGCTTTATGAATATGACGAAAAAGGAAAAATTGTTTTTGATGGCACTAAAACTCCTAAAAATTAAGCATTTTCTATGGCTAAAATTGAAAAACTAACAGCAGAAGATTTGATTTTTGGGTATATGAATGGCATATTTCCGATGTCCGATTCTGATGGTATTATTTTTTGGTATTCTCCCGAACCCCGAGCAATCATCCCGATAGATACTTATCGTCCTCATAAATCTCTACGACCTTTGCTCAATAAGGCTCATTTTGAGATTGCATTTAATCGGGATTTTGAAGGGGTTATGCGGGGTTGTGCCATGCCAAGAGTAGGTGAAGAGGAAACTTGGATTTCGGAAGAAATTATTCAAGCGTATTGTCAGCTTCATCGCTTGGGAAAAGCACATAGCGTCGAAGCCTACCGAAATGGGAAGCTTGTGGGAGGCTTGTATGGTGTTTCGTTGGGGGCAGTTTTTTTTGGTGAATCGATGTTTTATGTTGAACCGAATGCTTCAAAGGTTGCTTTTCATTGTTTGATTGAGCAATTACGAAAAAGGCACTTTCAATTACTTGATACTCAGTTTATTAATGATAATGTTCGGCGATTTGGAGCAATTGAAATCCCAAGAGCTGATTACTTGAATTTACTAAAAGATGGACTTCGTAAAGAGGCATCGTTTCTTTAATGGGGGCTTGCATAATTTTTTTCTCCAGCTTCGATACGAACTTTCAAATGATTTTCTTTGGGTGGAATCGGGCAACTATACCCCTCCGAATAAGCACAATAAGGATTATAAGATTTATTAAAATCCAAATAAATCGTATCTCCTTGTATTTCGCCCATTCTTAAATCCAAATATCTTCCTCCGCCATAGCTTGCCGTGCCGTTGCTTAGGTCTTTGAATGGAATAAACAGATAGTCTCGGTATTGGGGTGTCATTCGGAGGCTAAGTGATTGGTAAACAGATAGTTTGTGTTTGTTTCCATTCAATAAAAAATGAAGTTCTCCGAATTTTACATAGGTTTTTGTTTTGCCTGAAGAAGTAGGTAGCTCAAAAGGTTTCCCTCTTTTATTGGCATGAAAAGTACAGGCAATGCGATAAGAGGAGTCTGGCTCAAAAAAGCTTAAAAAGTCTAATTTCTCTTTTGTCAGAGGTGAATCTTTTGACTTTAAAAATTCTTCTTTGTAGTGTTCCCGATGCTGGTGAATTAGTTCGGAATAAGTTTGCCCAAAGCCACACCTGGCAACGAACAAAAAAGCAAGAAAAATATGGTATTTCATCATATAAAAAAATGCTCCTGACTCTTATAAAAAAAGAGTCAGGAGCGTTATCATTAAAGACCTTTGCCTGTTGCAGCCCAATAAATACCTCCATAAAGGTGGTCTAAGAAAAGATTGTCACTAAATACCTGCGGCACATGCCCAAGACCCGTAAAAAAAGCTCGTCCCCCGTCATAGTTGTGATACCAAGCAATCGGATGAAAATCTCCCATTCCTTTTCCAACATTCTCTCCCCACTTGACATTCGGATTATATGATTTTTCGTCGATAGATAATAAATAGTGCAAATCTGTTGATTTGAGAGGTCCGAACTCATACCATTCGTCAGTCCAAATGAATTTAGAAGGCAATCTTTCCATGCCTGGAAAATTCTTATCTTCAACTTTTAAGTAAGCGGTCTGAATTTGCGGATGAATCTTGAACATCATGCCTACCATTTTGGTGTACCAATCCCAATCATATTCAGTATCGCTGGCACTATGTACGCCAACATATCCTTTTCCTGAGCGAATAAATTTTTCAAAAGCAGCTTGTTGCTCGTCGTTCAAGATATTTCCGGTAGTATTAAGAAAAATGGCAGCATCGTAATTTGCCAATGCTTTTTCATTAAAAATAGAAGCATTTTCTTGCCAATCCACAGAGAAATTGTGTCGAACAGCCAAAGCTTTGATGGCTGTCACGCCTTCATTGATAGATTCGTGATGAAACCCTTCTGTTTTGCTGAATAAAAGAACCCTGAATTGCCCTTTTTGTGCCATTGAAAGTTGTCCAACAGCAATGACTAAAAATACACAAATAGAAGCAATTCTGAAAATTGATGTTTTCATAATCGTAGTTTAAGGTTGAATAAAAGATGATTGAAGAGACAAGAAATGCTATTTCGGAATCTCTGTTGTTAAATTAGAAAAGAATATTTAAACCACAAAGAATAAATGTAATATTTTCGGTCAGAAGCAGTCGCAACATTTTGCTTATTTTTAAACATTCATAATACAATTACCAATGCCAAGCAAGATTTCTTGGTTGGCATTGGTAATTGTATCGATATTTGTTTCTCAATCAATCAACTCATAAATTCCAGCAACCCCTTGTCCACCACCGACACATGCCGTTACCATGCCATATTTCTTGTTTTGGCGGCGGAGTTCGTTTGTTATCAATTGGATTATTCAAAAACCATGCCCATTAAATAACAAATTAGTTATTTTGCTTATCGAAAAAGTTAATTCATTAATAGATAGTTAATTATATTTTTTTTGTCAAATATCTATTTTTTGACGTTCGTCACCATTTTTTGACGTTCATCACCATTTTTTTGTTCGTGGTACGTGATTTGATAGTCTAAAGAACAAAGCAAAAAAATCTAAAATAGATGGAAAAGGTGAAGACGTACTATTATTCTTCTAAACGACGAGTAAATTTTTATTCATGTAATCGATTATCAATTACACTTTACGCTGTCAATTATAGTAGCTGACTCGATTATCCAAAAATTAAATAATTAACTAATTTCAATTTTACAAAAATGTTTATGCAAAACCTCAAACCCCCTTTTATTAAAAGTTGGATTTGGATTCTTACTTTTCTTATTGGAGCTTATTCAGTGCAGGCTCAAATAAAAATAGGCTCTAACCCAACTACTATTACTACCAATAAAAATCTAGAAATAGAGGCCTCTAATGGTAAAAAAGTAAACATCAATAAAGATGATGGCCGCACATTTGTAGAAAATACACCTACTGCAGCATTGACCGATAGCTTGATTCTGAAATACACAGATGGTGAACTAAGACAGATGTCAGTAGCTAAATTTCTTAAATTTGCTTACGATTCTCAGGATTTAGACAACGATGGTATCCCGAATGGTACCGACCCGGATATTGACGGAGATGGCGTTTTGAACGCCACCGATAAATGTCCGATGCAATGGGGTTGTTCTGGGTACGACC
>CAYUFZ010000069.1:8939-11858 GCA_964444025.1 uncultured Emticicia sp. | reverse complement strand
ATAAAAGCGTATCTTACTTTATTTGTTCTCATATCCAAAATATCTCCATCAGAAACCGCTATGGTTGCGTGCTTTCCTATTTCCAAAGTACCGACTTTATCGGAAATGCCTAAAATTTTAGCATTATTAAAAGTTATCAACTGCAAAGCCAACTCTTTATCTAAGCCAAAAGCAGCGGCAGTTCCGGCAACGAAAGGCAAATTTCTAGTTTTATAAAATTCCTCTGTATAAAACAATCCTGTTAGAATACCCTCTTTCATCAATATAGAAGGCAATTTATAAGGATTCCAGACTGGCTCATCTGCCGCATTTGGTAATCGATGTGTTGGAGAAACAATGACGGGAATTTCATTTTTTTTCAAAAAATCCAATGCCAATTCTGGTTCTTCAGCACCAACCACAACGATGTTTTTAATTTTATATTTTTGTGCCAATTGGCAAGCCTCAATGATTTCTTTCCCAGCATTGACTCGAATAAACAATTTCTTAGTTCCATCAAATAGCCCACGCATAGCCTCCAACTTTAAATTGGTTGCTTGGGGTTTTCCAATTTCGGAATATGCCAAAGCCTCGACAAAAAAATCCGCTAATTGTGCTCTCGAAGCCATATATTTACTATTTTTTTTGAGCATAAACTTGCCTAAGTCTGCATCATACTCACGTGCCGTTAAAGTTGGATAATTCAACCATACACCATCGTCTGCTTTTAGGGCGGCATCTTCCCAATTCCAGCCATCGTATTCCATAATGGCAGAAGTTCCAGAGATGATACCACCTTCTGGCGTTGTTTGCCCTATCAAAACCCCATTTCCACGAACTGTCGGAATAATTTCAGAATCAGTATTATGAGCAATTAAAGCCCTCACATTTGGGTTAAAATCACCCATTTCCTGCTTGTCAAAAGTCGAACGAACAGCCCCATTTTCCACCAATCCGACCAATGCAGAAGGAGCGATAATGCCTGGATAAATAGATTTTCCTTTGACATCAATAATTTCAGCATTTGGCAGAATAGGCGTTGATGCACCACCAACCGCCGTAATCAATCCCTTATCAAATACTATTATACCATTTTCAATTATTTGACCATTTCCAACATGGATGGTACCTCCAGTCAGGGCGATGGCTTTGGTTTGTTTGGGTGCTGGACTTGGATTTTGAGCCAATCCCCAAAAGGTACTCAAGAAGAATACAGAGCCGAGTATTAAGTTTTTCATTTAGTTTGTTTATGGTTGTTGAACAAATTTTGCAAAAAAATATAATTTCTCCAAGAAAATCACATAAAAAAATGGGCTGAAATTCAGCCCTAAGCATTTCTTACATAGCTACCTAACCATTTGATAGAAGATTTATATTTTTTAAATACTTTGGCAAGATTTTCGTCTTCATAATAGCCCTCTAATTCTATAAAAAACCAAAAATTAAAATCTTCATCTCCTTTAAATGGACGACTCTCGATTTTAGTCAAATTGACTCCTACTTTTTTGAAATCTTGCAAAAGAGTCGCCAAAGTTCCGGGTTTATTGGTATCTGGAAGACGAGCGATGATAGTAGTTTTATCATTTCCACTCGCCGCATTGACAAAATTCTTCGAAATGATATAAAATCTTGTACGATTTTGAGAATTATCCTCGATGTTGTGGAATAAAATCGGGATTGAGAATAATTTAGCAGCAATTGCCGAACAAATCGCAGCACTTTCTGGGTCTTCAGCAGCCAATTTCGCCGCCTTAGAAGTCGATTCCACCTGAATTTCTTCTGGATGGGTTTGTTCAAAGTATTTATTCAAAAATCCACGACATTGACGAAAAGCAATATCTTTTGAATAAATTCTTTTGATTTTCGAAGGATTCTCCGCCTCCGTTGCTAAAGTAAAGTGGACAGGGATTTTCAATTCAGCTGCAATATTTACATTCATTTCATTCAATAAATCGACAGTTTCATAGACAATCCCTTCTTGGTTATTTTCAATTGGAATAA
The DNA here is from genome assembly GCA_964444025.1 of uncultured Emticicia sp. Lineage (GTDB taxonomy): Bacteria > Bacteroidota > Bacteroidia > Cytophagales > Spirosomataceae > Emticicia. Next base: position 9,878 of record CAYUFZ010000069.1, on the reverse strand, counting down.
CCCCGAACTTTGCTCGACCAGTGTCCACGGCTTCAAAAACCGACCGAATGGTTGGCAATGTCATGTATTCGCTCATGGCACCAAATCGGCTTTCTGCCGCTTGGTGCGTAAAACTACCCTCTGGACCTAAAAATGCAATTCGTTCTGGCAATTCGATATTTCTAGCTGCGGCAAAAATTTCTAAAAAGATTGCCTCAATCGCTTCCTTGTTGAGCGGCCCTTGGTTTTGAGCATACATTCTTTCCAAAATTTGCTTTTCTCGTTCGGGTCTGTATATCAAGGTTTTGGTGCTACGTTTTAGCTCACCTACCTTATGTACAAAATTCATTCGTTGATTCAACAATTGAAGCAATTGGTCGTCGATTGAATCGATGTCTTTTCTTAAATCCTCAAGGGTCACTTTCAATTTATTTAATAGTTAAAATAAAAACAACTGAAAAACAAAGTTAAGGAAAACATGAAAAAAGAAAAAGGGTATCTTGTTAAAATGACAAAATACCCTTTTAGAATGCCTTAAACCGCTATAATTTCGGATAATACCTCATCAATTTCATCTTTTTCAATCCGGAGATTATCGATGATAAATTTTTGTCTATCCGGTGTATTTTTACCCATGTAGTAGTTCAAAATTTTGGGAATAGAAGATTCTTTTTCAAGAATTACCGGCTCCAAACGAATATTTTCGCCGATAAAATTCTCAAATTCGTCAGGTGAAATTTCACCCAAACCTTTGAATCGAGTAATTTCGGGCTTTGGCGAAAGTTTTTTGATGGCAGCCTGACGCTCCTCGTCGCTGTAACAATAAATGGTTTCTTTTTTATTTCTTACCCTAAAAAGAGGTGTTTCCAAAATATATAAATGCCCCTCTCGTACTAAATCTGGAAAAAACTGCAAGAAAAATGTCAAAAGTAATAATCGAATGTGCATTCCATCTACATC
>CAYUFZ010000069.1:8587-8929 GCA_964444025.1 uncultured Emticicia sp. | reverse complement strand
TTATTTCCTTTCCATACTGAACCTTATAAAGTGGTGGCTGAGCAATGTAGATAAAGCCAGACTCCAAAAGAGGTTTGAAGTAGCGATAAAATAAAGTCAGTAACAGCGTACGAATATGCGCTCCATCTACATCTGCATCGGTGGCAATGATGATTTTATTGTAACGCAAATCTTCCAAGCTATTTTCAATATTCAAGGCATGTTGCAACAAGTTAAACTCTTCATTTTCATAGACAATTTTTTTGGTCAAACCATAACTATTCAATGGTTTTCCCCTCAAACTGAATACTGCCTGAGACTCAGGGTTTCTTGCTTTGGTAATCGAGCCACTGGCAGAATCCC
>CAYUFZ010000069.1:5233-8577 GCA_964444025.1 uncultured Emticicia sp. | reverse complement strand
CCCCTCCGTAATAAACATCACTGTTTCAAAACGTTTCTCATTTTTCGAATCATCCAAATGGAATCGACAATCTCGAAGTTTTTTATTGTGTAGATTGGCTTTTTTGGCACGTTCATTGGCAAGTTTCCGGACCCCAGCAAGCTCTTTTCTTTCACGTTCCGATTGCTCGATTCGTTTTTTCAAAGAATCCTTTACCGCAGGATTCATGTGTAGATAATTATCTAATTTTTCTTTCAAAAAATCATTAATAAAAGTTCGAACCGTCGTGGAGTTTGCTTCTGGAGAAATCGTCGTCGAACCCAATTTTGTTTTGGTTTGAGATTCAAAGACAGGCTCCTGCACACGAATCGAAATAGCCCCAATAACCGATTGACGAATATCTTCTGGAGCATAATCCTTGCCAAAATGCTCACGAATGGTTCGTACCAAAGCCTCTTTAAAGCCCGAAAGATGCGTACCTCCCTGAGTGGTATTTTGTCCATTAACAAAAGAATAATATTCCTCACCATACTGATTTCCATGCGAGAGAGCAACCTCGATATCTTCTCCTTTTAAATGTATAATTGGATACCTCAAAGATTCCTCGTCGGTTTTTCTTCGCAATAAATCAAGAAGCCCATTTTGGGAAATATACTTTTGTTTGTTGAAGAAAATATTCAATCCAGCATTGAGATAGCAATAATTCCATATCATCGCCTCTACAAATTGAGGGATATAATGATAATTTTTGAAAATGGTAGGGTCAGGTTCAAAAACCACACTTGTACCATTTTTGGCATCGGTATCGAGCATCTCAGACTCCTTAGTCAGCTCCCCTTTATTAAACTCCGCCCACTTGGTTTTTCCATCACGAAATGCCTGCACCTTAAAATACGAAGACAAGGCATTGACCGCCTTGGTTCCCACACCATTCAAACCAACTGCTTTTTGGAAAGCTTTACTATCATATTTTGCCCCAGTATTGATTTTCGACACAACATCCACTACTTTCCCGAGCGGAATACCCCTGCCATAATCACGTACATCTACCCTTCCTTCTTCCAATTTAATCTCGATAGACTTGCCAAATCCCATGGCATATTCATCGATACAATTATCCATTACTTCTTTTAATAATACATAAATACCATCATCGGCAGATGCCCCATCACCCAATTTTCCAATATACATTCCGGGTCTTAATCGAATATGCTCTTTCCAATCCAAAGACCTTATACTGTCTTCATTGTAAGTTATTTCATTCATATCAGCCATTTTAGAGAAAATCTTTTGAAGTTTGGTTTAAAATTATTTACTTTGTAATTCAAAGTTCTTTTTAATATAATACTTCCTATGAAACTACAAGAAAATCAAAAATCTTATGTTACTTTGTATTTCATTTTGAATCAAAGCGTAAATAAAATTATCAGTATTGGCACAAATAACGTCATAGATATGAAATTAAGCAAGAATAGTTTTTCACTTTTTTTCCAAACGGCTACAATAGCTACGATTTTCGTACTTAGCATTGCCAATGTTTTTGGACAAAACCCTGTTACAACGCCTACCATTGGCAACCAGAATTTACCTACTCAACTCCCACAAAACTTACCGACAAACGCCAATCCGGCAACCTATCAAACGCCAAAAAATGCAGCACAAGGGACTAATGCTGCCCAGACCAATGCCGCAAAAACAAGAACTTTAAAAGCAACTGAGCCAAATTTAACTAGAAATGTTCAGGAATTGCCCACAGATACAAGAGCCATCAATAAAGAGGATTCTCTCAGAATTATCCGTGAACAAGAAGCCAACGACGACTTAGTAAAATTAACCATTAGAAGGAGGGTTTTTGGATACAATCTTTTCAATACTGTAAAATTTGACCCAACCCCTGCCATCAACATTGCCACTCCGAGCAATTATGTATTAGGTCCGAATGACCAATTATTGATTGATATTTATGGTTATTCGCAAGCTGCCTACAAACCTATCGTTTCTGCCGATGGATACATTACTATCGAGAGGGTCGGATTGATTTATTTAGCGGGAGCAACCATCGACCAAGCCAAAGAAAGAATTATCAATAAATTGGCAAAAGTATATGTAGGATTAAAGCCATTTTCTGGATTCCCTGCCAATACCTACTGCAATGTATCTTTAGGAAATATCAGAAGTATCAAAGTAACCATTGCTGGAGAGGTAATCGCCCCAGGAACTTACACACTTTCTTCCCTTTCGACAATTTTGAATGCCTTGTACGCATGTGGAGGACCAAATGAAATTGGTACTTACCGTAAAATAAATGTCATTCGTAACAACAGAGTTTATGCTACTTTCGATTTGTATGAATTATTAATGAATGGGTTTGCCAAAAATAATATTTTATTGCAAGACCAAGATGTCATTCAAGTATTGCCATTCAATTCAAGAATTGCGGTTCAAGGAAATACCAAAAGAAATGGACTTTTTGAGTTGTTGGAGCATGAAAAGCTAAATAAAGTTATCGAATATGCAGGCGGTTTCAATCAATATGCTTATAAGCATCGCTTAAAAGTACATAGAAATACCTCTAAAGAGAGAAAAATTTATGAAGTTTTAGAGAAGGATTTCAATACTTTTGGTGTTCAAAGTGGTGACTCCGTTGTGATTGAAAGGGTATTGGAAAGATATGAAAATATGGTCAGCATTGAGGGGGCAGTTTATCGTGCAGGAGAGTATTCGCTTGAAAACAGTAAAACCCTTAGCGAATTAATCAAAGCAGCTGAAGGATTAAAAACAGAGGCTCTCAAAGGAAGAATTTCCATTTTAAGAACAAGAGACGATTTATTGACAGAAAACATTTCAGTCAACTTCGACAACATACTCAAGGGCAAAGAAAGCGATATCGTATTAAAAAGAGAAGATGTGGTGACAGTCCCATCAATATTTGACCTAACCGAGCCTTCATATATCCGAATTCAGGGAGCTTTAAACAACCCCGATGCAGAGCTTGGCATAGAATTGCCTTTTGTACGAAATATGAGCATTGAGGACGTAATTGTACAAGTCGGTGGACTTTCAGAAGCTTCCTCGTTGGCACGAGTGGAGGTTGTGAGAAGAAAGAGAAATGTAGATCCTACCAACGTAGATGCTCAAATTTCAGAAACTTATAATTTTAATATCAATGCAGATTTAAAAGTTGACCCCAACAGCTCGAAATTTGTTTTATATCCTTTTGACGAAATTTTTGTCAGAAAATCTCCCAATTATCTCAAGCAAACATTCACTGAAATACAAGGCGAAGTATTATATCCTTCGATTTACGGGATTAAGAGTAAAACAGAAAAAATTTCAGACTTAATAGAAAGAGCTGGCGGACTGAC
>CAYUFZ010000069.1:4687-5223 GCA_964444025.1 uncultured Emticicia sp. | reverse complement strand
CCACAAGCCTATTTAGAGGGAGCGACATTAATCAGACACATACAATTGAGTGAAATAGAGCTGACACAAAGACAAAAAGCCATTGATGAAATCACCAATAGTGTCAAAGGCAATCAGACAGTAAAAGTAGAACAAGTAGATGCTGCTACCACTTCTTCTATTGGTATAAATCTGAACCGTATTTTGGCAAATCCAGGCTCACAAGAGGATATGATTTTACAAGACGGAGACATCATCAGGATTCCAAAGCGATTAGAAACCGTAAGGATTCAAGGAGAGGTATTATATCCCACGACTGTCAAATATTTGGATAGCAAAAGCTTCATCAATTATATATCGAATGCTGGCGGATTTACAAAAAAATCATTGAGAAGCAAATCATATATTTTATATGCCAATGGATCGGTGGACAGAACACGCAAATATTTATTTGTAAACCTATATCCAAAAGTTGAGCCGGGTTCAGAAATCATTGTACCACAAAAAACAGCAACCACCCAACAGCAATTGGCACAAGCCCAAGCATTATTCGGGAC
>CAYUFZ010000069.1:0-4677 GCA_964444025.1 uncultured Emticicia sp. | reverse complement strand
AAATAAAAAATTCCTTATTTAAAGATATTTGGACAAAAAATTAACAAAATGGCAGATTTACAGACAATTCAAGAAGAACAAGTAAATACGAAAGAACTTCTAAAGAAAACAATTCAATTTCTTCGAGAAGTGGGAAAAGAATGGCGATTGTTACTGATTAGTTTGGCATTAGGCTCATTGATTAGCCTCTTAATGGATTTACAAGAAGTAAAAGAAACAGAATATGTCGGCGAAATTCAATTTAATCTCGAAACCGGCGGAGGAGGCGGTGGATTTGGCGGATTAGGAGGATTGGCAGGGGCATTTGGTATGAATGTCGGAGGAGCTACTTCCAATGATTTATTCAGTGGGGGTAATTTCAATTTGTTGGTTGGGTCAAAAGCTCTTTATGAAAAAGCTTTGATGAAGGAAGTGCTTATTAACGGAAAAAAAACACTATTTATCAACTATTATAAAGATAGTTCGGATATTGCACGAAAAGAATGGGGAGGAGACTTGTTTCACAAAGCCAATACAAAAGCCATCAAGTACAGATTCAACAAAAAAAATCCTGATCAATTTACGGAGGAAGAAAACACGATGATTGATGCTATTTATGAAAAATTATCCAAAAAAACAGAATTGATGTCTTTGGATAAAACTGGCACAATCATGATTCTTTCTGCTACCACCAATAATCAGAAATTAACCAAAATTTGGCTGGAAACATTGATTAAATCTATTGAAGAGTTTTATGTAGAAATGAAAACTCGTAAAACTAGGGAGATTTATGATATTCAAATGACACGATTGAGAGAATTGGAGGGGAAACTTAGCTCCACAGACCGTCAGTTGGCAAATGCGACGTTTCAAAGTGTCAATGCCGTTGACCCTACCGCCCCCATGCGTACACAGCAATTGAACAGAAATAATAATTTTATTTCGCAACAATATTACAACCAATTGGCAGCGGTAGAGCAATTAAAGATGTCGTTAATCAATCAAACACCCTTGTTTACGATATTACAGCCTGTTCGTTTGCCTTTGTTGCAATTAAAATATACAATTGGTGGAAATACATCAAAAGGAGCCATGCTTGGCTTTGTTTTGTGTTTGGTATTTATAGTGATTAGAAATACATTCAGAGAGATTAACTCTGAAAACTAAGTAGCACTTCGTTTAATGGAAAAAAAACATTCAGTATTGATTAAATCTGGCAAATCTTCTCTTCATTATTGGAAAGAAATTTGGCATCAAAAAGAACTATTATGGATTCTTGGCAAGCGTGACGTAATGGTACGCTACAAACAAACGGTTTTGGGTTTGGCTTGGGGAATTATTCGTCCGTTAATGACTGCCATGGTGATGGTTTTTGCGTTTGGAAAAATAGCTAAGCTTGGTGATAATTCCACGATACCTTACATGCTTGTTGTCATCCCTGGCGTAATCGTTTGGCTGTTTTTTTCGCAATGTTTGTCTCAAATCAGTAATAGTATTGTAGGAAACAGCAATTTGATTTCAAAAGTATATTTTCCAAGAATTATTATTCCATTTAGCTCATTAATGGTTGGCTTATTGGATGCCTTGATTGCTTTTGTCATGTTTTTGGGTTTTTGTGTGTATTATGGTTTTTTGCCCAATTGGCATTTGCCTATTTAGGCTCTTTTGGCATAGGTTTATTTGCTTCTGTCTTGAATGTCAAATATAGAGATATTGCTCAAATTATTCCCTTTTTGGTGCAATTTGGGTATTTTGTTTCGCCAGTGGCTTATACAAGCGACAGGGTCAAAAATGAATGGTGGTATTGGTTGTATAATCTAAACCCAGTTGCAGGGGCTATTGATGGCATGCGGTGGTGCTTGTTGGGGGATAATTTCTCATTCAATTGGAGTAGCTTTTTGCCCATGCTGGCAGTCGTTATCTTTTCTGTTATTATTTCTATTTGGTTTTTTAGAAAAAATGAAAACTCATTTGTGGATTATATTTAATCCCTCTGTTTGTTTTCTCCATCCCAATATTAGTTGCAATGAAAGCCATTTCAATCGAAAACGTTTCAAAAAAATATATCATCAGCCATAAGAAAAAAAAGGCTCTTACGCTTAAAGATTCGCTTTCGGGCTTCTTCTCCGAGCTTCTTATGAATAAAGAAGAAGAGGAAACCAAAGAAATTTTTTGGGCTTTAAATGACATTAGTTTTGACATCAACCAGGGAGATAGAATTGGCATTGTTGGGTCTAACGGTGCTGGAAAATCGACCCTTTTAAAAATTTTAAGTAGAATCACTGAACCTACTTCTGGACAAGTGACTATCAACGGCAGAATGGCGAGCTTGTTGGAGGTCGGAACTGGATTTCATCCTGAGCTGACTGGCAGGAATGAAACAACATGAAATCAAAAGTCAGTTTGATGAAATTGTGAATTTTGCTGGTATCGAAAAATTTTTAGATACCCCTGTCAAACGATACTCCTCTGGAATGTACGTACGATTAGGATTTGCCATAGCTGCACACTTGGAACCTGAAATACTGATTGTAGATGAAGTATTGGCTGTCGGTGATTCGGAGTTTCAGAAAAAATGTCTGGGCAAAATGAAAGATGTATCCAATGGAGGTAGAACAATTCTTTTTGTTAGCCATAATGTCACGGCTGTTCAAGGATTATGTAATAAAGCAGCATTTCTACAAAAGGGAAATTTAGTAAAATATGGTGAGGTTGGGGAAGTATTGCATGATTATATGTCAAGTATTTCTAAGTTTTTACTCCAACAAGCATGGGATTCGCCCGAACAAGCTCCTGGAAATGATTGGGTTCGACTAAGAAATATTTCTATTTTACCCCAATTACTCGACAATCAAAAAAATATAGATGTACGAACACCACTGACTGTCAATGTTGAATTTTGGAATTTTATTCCAGAAACAACTGCATTGAATATCAGCATATTTTTGTACAACATGAGTGGAGAGTGTATCTTTAACATTGGTAGCCTACCGGCAAATGTGGACAAAGGATTGATTCAAGGACAATTGGAAATACCGGGCAATTTTCTTAATGATGGTTCGTACTATATTTCTATCATGATTGTAAAAAACAGTGTTGATGTGCTGTACTTCATGGAAGATGCTATCAGCTTTGACGTAGCAGATTGGAGACCAAGTACCAATTGGTATGGGAAATGGCCAGGAGCTGTTCGACCAGTTGGATTAAGTGCCAAACTTTGGAAAAAAGACGAAATATATTAATTCATTCAAAACCTCAACAAAGTGCCAATAAACGTAACAAAAGCCTTTTTACCTCCGCAACAAGAATACCAACAAATAATCAGTGGTATCTGGGAGAATGTATGGTTAACGAATAATGGACCTCTTGTCAAAAAACTTGAGTCTCAGCTCAAAGAATATCTATCCGTAAACCATTTGTTGTTCGTCAGCAATGGCACGATTGCCTTGCAATTGGCAATCAAGGCTCTTGAGTTATCGGGAGAAATCATCACCACTCCCTTTTCTTATTGTGCAACCACCACCTCTATTCTTTGGGAGAATCTGAAGCCTGTTTTTGTTGATATCGAACCTCAAACATTTAATATAAATGCAGCATTAATTGAAGCAGCTATTACAGAAAAAACTACCGCAATTTTAGCAACTCATGTCTATGGTCGTCCTTGTGATACCGATAAAATCGAGGCTATCGCTAAAAAATATAATCTGAAAGTAATCTACGATGGGGCTCATTGTTTTGGGGTGATGCACCAAGGCAAATCTCTTCTCAATTTTGGTGATATTACGACTTGCAGCTTTCATGCAACCAAAGTATTTCATACAGTTGAAGGGGGTTGTGTGATCAGTAATTCGATAGAATTAAACGAAAAATTGGATTTGTTGCGTAGCTTTGGGCATAGAAATGACGACTATTTCAGTATCGGCATCAATGGGAAAAATTCAGAATTTCATGCTGCCATGGGGATTTGTAATTTGCCAAAGGTGAAAGAAATAATTCAACAAAGAAGGATAATTTCTGAAAAATATGATGCCTTATTGAATTGGACAATATTACAAAAACCGATTTACGAAAACGATGGTTTTGAATATAATTTTGCTTATTACCCAATCATTTGTCCAAATGAAGCGGTACTTTTGAGCATCATAGCAGCTTTGAAAGCCAACGATATTATTCCAAGAAGATACTTTTATCCGTCCTTAAATCAATTACCGTATTTACAAAGTAATCAGCGTTGCCCAATAGCGGAATCTGTGGCAACAAGGGCATTATCGCTTCCTTTGTATTTCGATTTGTCATTGACAGACGTTGAACGAATTTCAAGTATTATCAACCAAACATTAGCCTGAAGTGAGTAATCCTGTTGTTTCTGTGATAATTGTCAATTATAAAACTCCTGAGTTAATTGTTGCTTGTATTGAGACTATCAAACAATATACAACAAAGGTTTCTCATGAAATTATCATTGTCAATAATGCCTCCAAAGCCAATGATGCACAGTACGTATGTGCTAGATTTCCGGAGGCAATTTGGCTTGAAATGGGTTATAATGCCGGATTTGGAAGGGCAAATAATGCTGGAATGAAAATAGCGAAGGGAAAATATTTTTTATTACTAAATTCCGATACCAAGCTTTTCGAACCAGCAATGGACTATATGCTAGCATATTTGCCATTAATAGATAGTTTCCTCCATTTTTGA
>CAYUFZ010000068.1:10263-11926 GCA_964444025.1 uncultured Emticicia sp. | reverse complement strand
GCATTGCTTGTGGTAGTTTCGGTATGGTATTTTGCCTTTTGGGTTTCTAAAAAGCTTGGGCTTGATGAAGAATTTGCGATAATCATTTCAAGTGCTGTGTCGATATGTGGCGTATCAGCAGCCATTGCGACGGCGGGAGCGATTAAGGGGGATTCTAAAAAATTATCCTATGTTATTTCAATCGTACTGATTACTGCCATTCCGATGATAATTTTTATGCCTTATATTGCTCATTTATTAGGATTATCAGAAGCCGTGACGGGGGCTTGGTTGGGCGGAACAATCGATACAACGGGTGCTGTGATTGCGTCGGGTACTATGGTAGGGGAGGAAGCTCTGAAAATAAGTACCATCGTTAAGTTTTCTCAAAATGTGCTATTGGCAGCATTTGCCATCTCTATTTATTGGACTTATACAAACAATCAATCTGAGTTAGCGAAAGAGTCGAAGCCTACTTTGGGGATTATTTGGGAAAGATTTCCGAAATTTGTTTTGGGGTTTATCGGAGCATCTCTATTGTTTTCTTTTGTTCTTTCGTCTGAAACAGTAGATGGAGTAAAAAGCGGTCTAAAATCCCTGCAAGGACTTTGGTTTGCTTTGGCATTTACAAGCATAGGTTTAGAAACCAAATTTTCCGATTTATTTAATAGTGAGGGCAAAAAGCCATTTTTAGCATTTATTATCGCTCAATTATTCAATATTGTAGTGACATTATTGATAGCTTACTTTTTATTCAAATGATATTTTTAGGAGGAGAAACCTATTTCTCCTCCTAAACTTTAAAAATACTTTTCCCTCGGTTTTTTCTAGCTTACCGAAGAAAAGAAAGACGATTCAGGGTTCTGACCATTCCTTCCAGTACTTCCACAGATTGGCTAATCCATTCGCTCCAGATGACAAGTCTAATATTTCAAAAATGTTAATCCTTCTGTCACATCTTCCGTCAAATCACCCACAGTTTTGACCCTAAAGGTCTTAAATATTTCATTTCTGCAAACAGTAAACTCATTGTGAAGGGGACAAGGATTTTCTTCTGAACATTCTTCCCTTCCCATAAAACATTTTTTCAAAACCCCCAGACCATCAATGGTTTCTATAATTTTTATAAGAGGAAGAGAGAGGGTTTCATGTTTTACATAGAAACCGCCATTGGGACCTTTTACAGAAAAAACGATGCCTTTTCTGACCAAATCTTGCATGATTTTTCCCATAAAGTGTTGAGGAACATCCAATTCTTCGGCAATTTCCAATATGCCAATTTTTCGATTTTCATTACTTTTTACAGCAAGAAGAACCACCCCCCTGATACCGTATCCGCAGGTCTTTGAAATCATTTTTGGTATTAATTTACTGAACTTATTTTTTCTTCGAGAGCTTCGATTTTCGGAAATAATATATTATTTTCTAAATGAATGTGTTGTATCAAATCGGCATCGAGTTCGGCCAGCTTCGATAGCATCACCAAGTGCGAATGACAAGCATCGATAGGTGGTGTATAATTATTGGTCAGCTCTCTTATTTGAAACAGAATTTCGCCTGTTTGTTCATGCTCATGGTGCATGACTGCAATGGGATTTGCGACTTTGCCAAAAAACGGGATTTTGTGTTCTTGATACATATTTTTTGTATTAAATAATGCCTTGCCATACGGAAAAATAATATT
>CAYUFZ010000068.1:0-10253 GCA_964444025.1 uncultured Emticicia sp. | reverse complement strand
TTCTTCTTTTGGTAAATGTGCAAGCAAGTCTTCTTCAAGTCTATGATAAAGCATCGATAATTTTTTCAAATATAAATACTTTTCGCCGTGTTTGGTTAAAACTTTCTCTACAAAAAACTTAATTTCTGGTAAATTTGTATAAAGATATCTGTGATGTACGTTTTTTATATAATCAATGAGAAAATCAATGTCAAAATTTAAAAAATCAAGGGATGCTGATTTTTTAGAGGATAATTCTTCTATTTCATTCCAAATTGCTTGAGGGTCTAGTCCTTGTTTTTCGCAAACATCTACAAATTTTTTTCTTCCACCACAACAAAAATCGACCTTTAGTCTGATAAATACTTCAGCAGATTTGGGGGTATTTGCCACTATTTCGCCAACAGTTAAGCCTTCAAATGGATTGTTTTCTATTTCTTTCATATTTATTTTTTTACAAAGATAAAAAGATGCTAATATCTTTATTTGTGATTTTTATCATATTTAATCCTTACAATCATCAGAAGTTTATCAGAATCTCCTTGATACATTTGCGATATAAAAGATAAAAAACTCTTTTAATATTATTAACTCTAAAATCACTTATCAAAATGAAGTCATTTTTTTTTGTTATCGTCTTTTTTATACTCATAATTTGGGGCTGTGGAGGGGCAAGCCAAAGAGCAGAAAGTCCCAAAACTGATGATGCTGTGCTTGAAAAACAAGCCGAAGTACATGGTACAGAAATGAAAGAAATAGCCCTTTCAACACCATTAGACCAAGCAATGGTAAAGAAAGGACAAGAAATCTATGATGTGAAATGCGGTGCTTGCCACAAGCTCACGAAAGATCGTTTAGTAGGACCAGGCTGGTCTGGTATAACCCAAAAACGCAAACCTACTTGGATTATAAACATGATTACAAATGTGGATATGATGCTTACGGAGGATGCAGAAGCCCAAAAACTTTTGGAAGAATGTTTGGTGCGGATGCCTAACCAGAATATTAGTGAGCAAGACGCCCGAGGGATTTTAGAATTTATGCGAAAAAATGACGGCGAAAAATAAAATAATCAGTCATATATATTGAGTCCAAGTTTCCTTCCTCAATTTCATAATCAAAATAATTACATAAAACTCACATGAAAACAAAACATTTTATTGGAGGAATCGCCTTTGTGGCAATGGCATTTTCTCAGATTGCTTGTAAACCAAGTAACAAAGGTGGGTCTGGCGGCTCTGAATTAGCTGGCGATGCCGCACAAAAAGTATATGTTACTCCTGGCACGCACGACGAATTCTATAACATTGTTTCGGGAGGTTTTAACGGGCAACTATCGGTGGTTGGCTTGCCTTCGGGACGAACATTTAGGGTTATCCCTGTTTTTTCACAAAACCCAGAAAGTGGCTATGGCTTTAGTGAAGAAACCAAACCGATGCTCAATACTTCGCACGGCTTTGTACCATGGGACGATTCTCACCACGTGGCACTTTCCACGACAAATGCAGAACATGACGGTCGTTGGGCGTTTATTAATGGTAATAATACCCCACGTATTGCTCGTATAAGTTTGAAATCTTTCCGTACTGAAGAAATCATCGAATTACCTAATTCGGGAGGAAATCACTCTTCGCCATTCATTACTTCAAATACTGAATATGCAGTGGCGGGAACCCGTTTCTCTGTTCCGCCTGATGATAAAGCCGATGTGCCGATTAGTTCGTTCAAACAAAACTTTAAAGGCTATATCAGTTTTGTGAGCATTGATAAAAATAGTGGTAGAATGGGTATCAAATTTCAGTTAAAAACCCCTGGTGTGAGCTTCGACTTAGCTCGTGCGGGTAAAGGGAAATCGGCTGATTGGTTTTTCTTCTCAACCTATAATACCGAACAAGCTAACTCGCTTTTGGAAGTAAACGCTTCGCAAAAAGATAAAGACTTTATTTTGGCAGTAAATTGGAAAAAAGCTGAACAATATTTAGCACAAGGAAAAGGTAAAAAAGAATCGGCAAAATATGCTCATAATGTATATGATGATAGAACACACTCTGCCACTTCAACCATTATGAACGAAGTCATGACCCTCGACCCGAAAGAGTGTCCCGATATGCTGTATTTTATGCCTTGCCCAAAATCTCCGCATGGCTGCGATGTTGATCCTACGGGTCAGTATATTGTTGGTTCTGGCAAATTAGCGGCAGTAATTCCAGTTTTCTCATTTGCTAAAATGCAAAAAGCAATTGAAGCTAAGAATTATGATGGTGATTTTGATGGTATTCCTATTTTAAAATATGATGCGGTACTTCACGGAGAAGTAAAAAAGCCTGGACTCGGACCGCTTCATACTGAATTTGATGGTAAAGGAAATGCAATTACATCGTTTTTTGTTTCGTCTGAATTAGTTCGTTGGAATATCGAAAAACTAGAGGTCATTGATCGCATACCAACTTATTATTCGGTTGGGCACTTGAGCATTCCAGGTGGACCAACTGCCAAACCTTGGGGTAAATATGTAGTGGCTTATAATAAAATTACGAAAGACCGTTACTTGCCGACAGGTCCAGAATTGACACAATCGGCTCAACTTTATGATATTTCGGGCGATAAAATGAAACTTTTACTTGACTTTCCAACGACAGGCGAGCCTCACTATGCAGAATCAATTCCAGCAAATTTGATTGAGAAAAACTCGACCAAAATCTACAAAATCGAGGAAAATTCCCATCCTTATGTTGCCAAAGGAGAGAAAGAGACAAAAGTGATAAGAAAAGGAAATGAAGTACATGTATATATGACGGCTATTCGTTCGCACTTTACGCCAGATAATATCGAAGGTGTTAAAATGGGTGACGTGGTTTATTTCCACTTAACAAACCTCGAACAAGATTGGGATGTTCCGCATGGGTTTGCTATCAGAGGGGCATCAAATGCAGAATTACTGATTATGCCAGGCGAAACGCAAACCTTGAAATGGATTCCGACAAAAGTAGGCGTAACACCTATGTATTGTACTGATTTCTGTTCGGCCCTTCACCAAGAAATGCAAGGCTATGTACGGGTATCGCCAGCAGGAAGCAATGTGCCACTGACTTGGAGTACAGGTAAAAATCCCGTAGCTGATGCAGAGAAAAAAGTGGCAAAAAAATAAGCTTATCTCACACAAACCCCCTCTTTAGTAAGAAGAGGGGGCTTAAATAAATTTAGATGAAACCTCTCAAAAAAATATCACAAACATTGCTTGCCATAGGCTCAATTGGATTGATAATAACGTATTTTACACCACTTTGGCGAATTGATTTATGGGCTCCACAATATCCAGAAGGGCTTTCGATGCAGATTTGGCTGACAAAACTTTCGGGACAAGTAGAAATTATTAATGGGTTAAATCACTACATAGGAATGGCTCATATCAAAGAAGAGATGTTTCCTGAATTTGAAATTTTACCCTATTTTGTCGGTTTTTATATCGTTTTTGGCTTGCTAACTGCATTTTTGAAAAATCGAAAAGTTTTGATTGTATTCTTATTGACAATCATTTTGGGTGGAGTTGCAGCTCTATATGACTTTATGGGCATAACCTAAGCCCTGATGCCGCTATAAAAGTACCAGGAATGTCGTACCAACCTCCTCTTTTGGGCTATAAAGAATTACTTAATTTTGGTGCATACTCCATTCCTGATATTGGCGGATGGGCTTTCTTATTGCTCGGAATTATTACCATTGCAGTAACTTTCTATGAACTCAAATACAATAAATAAAAATGAAAAAAATAGTTGCGATTATAGGATTTTGTTTAACATTCTTGACGAGCTGCTCAAGCCAAACCGAACCAATCAGCTATGGAAAAGAGAATTGTGATTTATGCAAAATGACCATTATGGAGAAAAAATATGCCTGTGAGTTGGTAACAAAAAAAGGTAAAATTTTTAAGTTTGATGAGGTTAGTTGTATGATAAAATACCTAAAAATCAGTCACACTACTGAGGAGGACTATGCTTTTATGGTCGTTAATGATTTTAATAATCCCCAAAACTTTATCGATGTAAAGAAAGCTACTTTTGTAGGTGGTGAAGATTTTATCAGCCCCATGCGTGGAGATTTAGCAGCATTCTCAGAAATCAAGGATATTGACAAAAAAAGACCCAATATCGAAGTATTTTCGTGGAAAGAAGTGTTTGAGAAGTTTAATAAATAAATCCAAATGAGAAACCTGACAATTCTATTGATTTTCGTTGCCAACGTGATTTTTGCCAAAACTTGGCGAGTCAGCAATGTAAATACACTTTATCGGAGTATTGAGAAGGCTACGAATGGAGATAGTATTCTGATTTTGAAAGGTATTTACAAAATTAAGAATATCGAAATAAACAAGCCTTTGACAATTATCGGCAAGGATTTTCCGGTGTTAGATGCTCAATTCAAAGGCGAAATCCTGACTATAAGAGCCTCTGGTACGCAGGTAAAAGGTATTTTATTTCAGAATGTTGGCGAAACGAGTTCGATTGATTGGGCAGGCATAAAAGTATTGGAAGCTGAGAATGTTGTTATCGAAAATAATCGTTTCCGAAACTGCTATTTCGGGGTATATCTTTCCGCTTGTGCAAAATCTAAAGTAGCTAATAATCAAATAGTTGGGCAGCCAAAAGAGGAACAAACTACGGGCAACGGAATTCATGCTTGGAAGTGTGATAGCCTTGTGATTGACAATAATTATATACAAGGGCATCGTGATGGAATTTATTTTGAGTTTGTTACCAATTCAAAGGTCATTCGAAATTATACTTCACAAAATATTCGTTATGGTTTGCACTTCATGTTTTCGCATAATGACATCTACGAATTTAACCAATTCGTGAAAAATGGTGCTGGGGTTGCTGTGATGTACACGAAGCACGTCACGATGAAAAATAATGTTTTCAGAGATAATTGGGGTGGGGCAGCCTATGGAATCTTACTCAAAGATATTGCTGATAGCCATATTGAACACAATCAATTTCAGTCGAATACCGTCGGAATTTATATGGAAGGTTGTAGCCGAACGTCTTTTCTACAGAATGAATTTTTACAAAATGGGATTGCCATGAGAATACAGGCGAATTGCGATGACAACAGCATTAAAAATAATAATTTTTTGGCTAATACATTCGACGTAGCTACCAACGGAAATACTGTCTATAATGATTTAGAACAAAATTATTGGGATAAATATGATGGCTATGATTTGAATAAAGATGGTGTTGGAGATATTTCATACAGACCCGTAAGTTTGTTTTCTACGCTTATCGAGCGAGTTCCGCAGGTTATGATGTTGCTTAGGAGTTTTACAGCGACCTTGCTGGATAAAATCGAAAAAATCATTCCGAATCTTACGCCAGAAAATTTGAAAGACGAAAAACCAATGATGAAACCCATAAAATTAGACCCAATACAAATGAAATTGCCGATAAATGCTTAATAATTATTTGCTCATTGAACCATTCACTAATTCTTTTGAATATGATACTTTTTGAAAACATAAATAAATCGTTTGGCAAACTGAATGTCTTGCAAAATATCAATCTTTGCTTCCAAAAAGGGCAATCTGTGGCGATTGTGGGCCCGAATGGCTCGGGTAAAACCACGCTTATCAAGTGTTTGCTGGGGATGGTGATGCCGAATAGTGGCAAAATTTATGTTGATTCCCAAGATACTAAACAAAATTTTATGTACCGGTCTAATATTGGCTATATGCCACAAATTGGACATTATCCACCTAACCTGAAAATTCGTCAGCTTTTCGAAATGATGATTGATATTCGATTAGAAAATAAATATATTTTACCATTGGATGAAGAAATAATAGAAGCATTTGCTCTAAAAGATATTTACGAAAAACCACTCGGAACGCTTTCTGGTGGCACAAAACAAAAAGTAAGTGCCGCTTTGGCATTTTTATTTGATCCAGAAATTCTGATTTTAGATGAACCCACCGCAGGCTTAGACCCTCTGGCAAGCGAGATTCTGAAAGAAAAAATTCTGAAAGAAAGAAAAAAAGGAAAATTAATCATCATTACCTCGCATATTCTTTCAGACTTGGAAGAACTATCAAGCCACATTCTTTATATTCAAGATGGGCAGATTCAGTTTTTCAAAGAATTAGATAGCTTAAAAGAAGAAATCGGAGAAACAAAATTGAATAAAATTATTGCTCTTTTGATGCAAAAAAAAGTAAAATTTATTCAAAAACAACTCGAATTGGTATAAAAACACATTTTTATCCGAATAATTTCAACGAAGAAAATCCCTAAAAGTCATGAATAAAGTTATTAAATACGTAGTCTATGATATTATCCGAAACAGATTTGTGATTAGCTACACCGTATTATTATTGCTCATCAGTATTGCTTTTTTTGGTTTTGAAGCAGACCCCAACAAAGGTCTTTTGAGTTTGCTAAATATTATTCTGATGGTTGTGCCATTGGTAAGTATCATTTTTACAACCATTCAGTTTTATCATTCTTATGAGTTTCTGGAGTTGCTTTCTGCTCAACCGATTAGTCGAAAAACCATTTTTTTTAGCCAATATTGGGGCTTAACCATCTCTCTTTCATTGGCCTTTTTGATTGGTATAGGGCTACCAACCTACATTTTTGAAGGCTCAGCGAGTGGTCTTGTTTTGGTTTTATGTGGTTTGTTGCTCACTTTAGTTTTTGTTTCGTTGGCGTTTTTGGCTTCGATAATTACGAAAGATAAAGCAAAGGGAATCGGTATTGCCTTGGGTATTTGGTTTTACTTTTCTATCGTTTATGATGGTTTTGTGCTTACAGCTTTACTTTCTTTCAGCGATTATCCACTCGAAAAAGCTACGCTATTTTTCACCGCACTTAATCCCTCTGATTTAGCCCGAATTTTGGTATTAATGAAACTTGACATTTCTGCACTTTTGGGCGTAACTGGAGCAATTTTTCAGCAATTTTTTAGTTCAAACATTGGTTTTATAATAGCCATAACATTGTTATTTTTATGGATTTTCTTCCCGATTTTAGTGGCTTTCCGAATTTTCAACAAAAAGGATTTATAAATTTTCTAAACAATAGCAACCATGAAATCTGTATTTTATTCTTTACTTATCTTAACAACAAGCCTTGCTTGCCAGTCGAATACCGAACATCAATCCTCTAATAATCAGGAAAGTACAACCAATGCTGGGCAAGCGAGTGTAGTAGATAATGATTCTCAAAAAGATGTTGTAAAAGTAGCCGTGGGCTCAAAAGACCATACAACACTCGTAACGGCTGTACAGGCTGCGGGGTTGGTCGATGCCCTCTCCAATGCAGGGCCTTTCACTGTTTTTGCTCCTACGAATGCCGCTTTTGAAAAACTACCCAAAGGAACGGTTGAAAATTTACTAAAACCAGAAAATAAGGACAATCTCAAAACTATTCTCGAACACCACGTAATGACCTCTGCATTGGCTGCTGATTTCTTTCAGGATGGACAAACAATGGGCATGGTTGATGGGACAAACGTTACATTTACTGTGAAAAATGGTGCAACTTTTATTGGAGATGCCAAAATCATTGGCTCGGTAAGGGCATCAAATGGCTGGGTACATGTGATTGATGGGGTGGTTGTTCCGAAGTGATTTTATATATTTTTTGACTCTTAACAGGTGTTTTTTTTGCCAAAGGCATTGACTAAATTTGAGACTTGCCTTATAAAAATAGAAGATATTAGTTAGATATAAAGCCTTGATTGTCAATAGTTTATACAAATTGGCATCAAGGCTTTTATACTAAAAATTTACTCTTTTCGTATCCGATACCATTTGATTTTACTAAAATCAGAAAGTCTCAAAACTCCAAATAAGAGAAAGGTATCTTGAAAATATGTGAGAGGAATGTCAATAATTGGTGGCGTGCAACTTAAACTAAATTTGAAAAATTACTGAGCATCTATTGCTTCCATAAATTATATTCAGTCTTTCTTTGTTTCCCAAGCCTTTTTTCAATAAATTGCCACTGAGAATCGATAAGGGTTACAAATTCGAGCCTTTTTTCTTGATATTCCGGAACAATACGAGAGGAGCGATTCTTGTAAAAAGACAAAATATATCCTTCGCCAAATAAAATTAAAATTTCATGAATATTGCATATCGAAAAGCAAATATAGGCGACGTCGAGCAATTGGTACAAATGAGAATTGATTTTTTGAAGGAGGTTCAAGCTCCCGAAACAAGACTATATTCCGAAGAAGAATTGCGTGTTTCTCTCCTTCATTATTTCCGTACAAATATTACCATCGAAAAGTTCATTGCTTGGATTGCCTTAGAAAATGAACAAATTGTTGCTACAAGTGGTTTAGTTTTTTTTGAGGTTACTCCTGGATTTACGTTAATTGATGGTAAAATTGCTTATATTATGAATATGTTTACCAACGAAAATTATCGAGGAAAAGGAGTAGCGAAAGAGCTGTTCGGATACATCGTTGAGGAAGCAAAAATGATGGGATATCGAAGAATTGCCCTCCATGCAACGGACGCAGGAAGAATCATTTACGAAAAATTTGGATTCAAATTGACCAATGATGAAATGGTATTGAATATTAATTAGATTATCCCAAAAACTATGGAATTTTTAATGTCTATTTTGACCCAAACTACTTGGTGGATGTGGGTGAGTGTATTTTTTGTGTTGGTATTTATTTTTGATATTTTTCAAAAAAAACATACAATCAAGCATAATTTCCCCATTGTTGGACACATTCGTTATTTTCTAGAAAGTATTGGTCCTGAGTTGAGGCAGTACATTGTGGCGAATAATCGTGAAGAATTGCCATTCAATAGGAGGCAGCGTTCGTGGGTGTATGCGTCTGCTAAAAAAGAGAATAATTTTCAAGGCTTCGGAAGTGACCAAGACATGAATGCTCCGGGATTTATTTTTATTAAACCCGCTCTGTTGCCATTAAAATTGACAGACAATCATCCTAATAAGAAAAATCCCGCCCTTTGTCCTGCTGCCAAAGTGATAGGTTTGGCTCATCAAAGAAAAAAGCCATACTTGCCTAAGTCGGTCATTAATGTTTCAGGAATGAGTTTTGGCTCTCTCTCTGCCACGGCTATCGAATCACTCAATCGTGGGGCGGCTAAGTTTGGTTGTTATCATAATACTGGTGAAGGGGGACTTTCGCCTTACCACAAACATGGAGCAGATGTCGTACTAAATATTGGCACTGCTTATTTTGGTATCAGAGATGATGAAGGGAATTTTGTCTTGGAAAAGTTGGTGAAGTTGTGCCAAGATAATCCAGCGATTAAAATGATTGAACTTAAACTTTCTCAGGGGGCAAAACCTGGTAAAGGTGGGGTACTTCCAGCTTCTAAAATTACGAAAGAGTTGGCAGAAATTAGACATGTTCCGATAGGAAAAGATGTGATATCACCTGCAAGTCATCGGGCATTTTCGACTGTATCCGAAATGGTCGATTTCATTGAGTTAATGGCGGAGGCTACGGGCTTACCAGTGGGTATAAAGTCTGCTGTTGGGAAGCTTGGCCTTTGGGAAGAGCTTGCTGATATTATGAAAAATACAGGTAAAGGACCTGATTTTATTACCATTGATGGTGGAGAAGGAGGGACGGGGGCTGCTCCTCCGAGTTTTGCAGACCATGTGTCTTTGCCTTATGTCTATGCTTTTTCGTCGGTTTATAAAATTTTCCAAAAACGAAATTTATGCCAAGATATAAGCTTCATTGGTTCGGGTAAATTAGGCATACCAGATTCTGCTGTAATGGCTTTTGCCATGGGAGCTGATATAGTAAATGTTGCTCGACAAGCGATGCTATCGATAGGTTGTATTCAAGCACAAATTTGTCATACGAATCGTTGCCCAAGCGGCATTGCTACTCAAAACAAATGGTTGCAATCAGGCATAGACCCTCTGTTGAAAAGTGAGCGTTTCTATAATTATATCACTACTTTAAGTAAAGAAATATTGGATATTTGCCACGCTTGTGGGTACGAGCATCCAAGTCAATTGACGATGGACGATGTAGATGTAGCGATGGGTGATAACAACCGTACGCAATCTCTGAAAATGACTTATCAATATGAAAAAACGCCAGTCGAATTTATAGGTTTTGATGCTTTATTGAGCAGTCCATATTTAGGAGGAAAACACGAAAGTGATAGCGTTAAGTGAAGAAAAATTGTCAATAAGCTAAAAGATTCTCTACTAATTTAAGAGAATCTTTTAGCTTTATATATAAGCCGCATTTCTTAATTATTTTTTCTTCAT
>CAYUFZ010000067.1:0-12483 GCA_964444025.1 uncultured Emticicia sp. | reverse complement strand
ACATCAATGTTTTTTAGATTATTTTCGCTTGCCCCTTGTAATTCAAGATAATCTGTAATTTTTCTCCTTGATTTTGGAATTTCAATTTTGTCTTTTCCCGTTAAAAATTGAATGGTATAGCTTTCAATAGACGCATTTTGAATAGCGTTGATTTCTGTCCAAGAACCCTGAAATACCAATTTGCCTCCACCTTTTCCCGCTTCTGGTCCGATATCGATGATTTGGTCGGCTGCCCGCATGACTTCCTCTTCGTGTTCTACCACAATGACGGTATTGCCCAAGTCCCTCAACGATTGTAATACTTCGACGAGTTTCTGTGTATCTCTTGGATGGAGTCCAATACTTGGTTCATCCAAAATATACATAGAACCAACCAAGGCACTGCCTAAGGAGGTTGCTAACTTGATTCTTTGAAATTCGCCCCCCGATAAAGTCGAAGATAACCTATTTAGGTTTAAATATCCCAATCCAACTCTTTCCATAAATTCCAATCTAGTTTTAATTTCGATTAGGAGGCGTTTGGCAACAATTTCTTGGGTAGAATCTAATTTTAATTGGTGGAAAAATTCGCTTACATCTGCAATAGACATCAAAACTAAGTCGGTAATTGATTTTCCATTAATTTTCACATAGCTGGCATCCATTCGCAAACGAGAGCCTCTACACTCTGGACAATCGGTTTTGCCTCGGTATCGTGCCAATAGTACACGGTATTGTACTTTATAAGTTTGGCTTTCCATATCTGCAAAAAAAGCATCAAGTCCCTCAAAATACTTATTTCCCTTCCAAAGCAGTTGCTGTTGCTCTATCGTTAAATCTTGGTAAGCCCTATGAATGGGAAAGTCAAATCGGATACCGTTTTTTAGTAATGGGTCTAGCCATTCTGTCATGCGTTCGCTTCTCCATGGAGCAATTGCTCCTTCAAATACAGACAAGGTTTTGTCGGGAATTACTAAGTCGGGGTCAATTCCTAATACTTTTCCGAATCCCTCGCAGCGTTTGCAGGCTCCATAAGGATTATTGAAAGTAAAAAGATTGACGCTTGGTTCTTCAAACATAATTCCATCTAATTCAAATTTATCAGAGAAGCTTCTACGTTGATTGGGTGCTTCTGGCGATTGAGATAGAATTTCAACGATACATTTACCTTCTCCTTCAAAAAATGCTGTTTGAACCGAGTCTGAGAATCTGAAAATACTATCTTCATCATTTGGCTTGATGACATTCCGGTCAATAAGAATCTCAATGTTATCTTTTTTACGAATGTTTTCGTCTCCCGATAAAAAATCTTCTATCTGAATAATTTTTCCATTGACCAATACTCTTGTAAATCCTTTTTGTAATAAAAGTGTAAGTTCGGTTGATAGCTCCCTGCTTTCATGACGAAAAAGAGGGGATAGAATCATGACACGACTATTTTCGGGTAATGTCATTAAATAATTAACAACATCGGTGACTGTATCTTTGCGTACTTCTTGGCTAGAAACAGGCGAAAAGGTTCTCCCAATTCGAGCAAAGAGCAATTTTAAATAATCATAAATCTCTGTTGTCGTCCCGACCGTTGAACGAGGGTTTTTGGTTGCTACTTTTTGCTCAATTGCGATGGCAGGCGACACTCCTTTAATGTAATCTACCTCGGGCTTTTCCATACGACCCAAAAATTGTCTAGCATAGGAACTGAGGCTTTCAACGTACATTCGTTGTCCCTCCGCAAACAATGTATCGAAAGCCAAGGAGGATTTTCCACTGCCAGACAACCCAGTAATGACTACCAATTGGTTTCGTGGAATGGCAAGGTCGATATTCTGAAGATTATTAACCCTTGCTCCTTTGATACAAATATATTTTTTAGGGTCAGCGGTATCTGGATGTATAGCGGATGTGTGATTTGAATTATTTTGAAAATCTGTATCCTTCGGCATATTTCTTTGGTTCATATTTGATGATAATAAGCTCAATTCTAAATAACCTTATTTTGGCTTGAATGGTTTCTGATTTAATAGCGAATTTACTGTATTTATTGCGAATTGTGATAGAATGGGCAAAATTGTTCAAATATTTGTAAATTAAACTTTAGACTTATGCTTAATTATGATGTAATTTTGTAAAAAAAACATAAATTTTGAAAAATTCAATAGCCGTAATTTTTGATATGGATGGGGTAATTTGCGATACCAATCCTTATCATTCGCTTGCTTGGAAAGCATATTTAGAGAAATTTGGAATAAATTCGAGTGAGGAAGAATTTATTGCCCACATGTATGGAAAAAGTAATTCTTATATTTTGAAGTATTTTTTCAAACGTGAGATTGTCGGAAAGGAGTTTGAGCAAATGGAGTTTGATAAGGAGGCGATGTTTCGAGAGATTTATACCCAACATGTCAAACCAATCAAGGGATTACCGACTTTTATTGATGAATTAAAAAGCAATGATGTAAAAACAGGAATTGCTACATCTGCTCCTTTCTTAAATTTGGAGCTAATATTAAGTAAATTGCCATTACAGCCTAAAATGGAATCATTGTTGTCGAGCGAAGATGTTACCAAACATAAACCAGACCCAGAAGTATATCTAAAGTCTGCTTCCAATTTGGGCATTTCTCCACAGAGATGTGTTGTCTTTGAAGATTCGTTTTCTGGCGTAACCGCAGGAAAAGCTGCTGGGGCTAAAGTGGTAGGCGTACTTTCGACTTATAAAAAAGAGGAGCTTCCTCCATGTGATGCCTATATCAATCACTATGAAGAAATTGATTATCAATCAATTTTAAAATTATTTAACCCATGAAAATCGAACACGTAGCCATTTGGGTTAAAAACATAGAAATTATGCGGGCATTTTATGAAAAATATTTTGCCGCCGAATCGAATCAAAAATACCGAAATGATAAAAAAAATTTTGAGTCGTATTTTTTATCTTTCAAGTCGGGAGCAAGGCTTGAGTTGATGCAAATGCCCACCATTCCTGAGTCGAAAAACGAGCCGTATTTACAAGCAATTGGGCTGACACATTTGGCGATTTCGGTAGGAAATGAAGTGGAAGTAAATCATTTGACAGAATTGCTGAGGAATGATGGCTTTGAAATTGTTGGAGAACCAAGATGGACAGGGGATGGGTATTATGAAAGTGTAATACTTGACCCCGAAAATAATCGAATAGAAATTACAATCTGATGTTTAAACACTTAAAAACTTTTTTTAGCCACCGACAAAGCTTGGCGGTAGGCATGGTATTTATTTTTGTAGGTTTCTTGTTTGGAAATTGGGCGACTTTAATTCCTCAAGTGAAACAAAAATTTGGCTTGAACGATGCTCAGTTAGGACTTTTATTGTTGGGAATGCCTTTTGGAGCCACAAGCATGAATCCCTTTTCAACTATCTTGATTAATAGATTTGGCATGAGAAATACGACTATTGTTGGAATGATTATTCTGGCAGCAGTGTATGCGATTCCTGTCAGTGTCAATCATGTGCTTTTGGTTGTTTTGGGTCTGGTATTTATTGGCATGAGCTTGTCTGTTACAAATGTCGCCATGAATACTTGTGTTACGAGTTTGGAGCATCAGTTTTCCATTAACATTATGTCCACTTGCCATGGCATGTTTAGTGCGGGATTGATGTTTGGTTCGATTTTCTCAAGCAGTCTTCAAGGAATGAAAGTCATTCCGATGTACCAAATGTCGGGGATTTCTCTAATAATCATTTTATGGGTGATTTATCTACGCAAGACTATATTAGAGATACATGAAGAGAAGGTAGAGGAAGAGTCTGGAGCAAATTTTGTTCTCCCAAAAGGGCCTTTGTTAGTAATGATTTTGATAAGTCTTTGCACCAATGTCACGGAAGGGACAATGGCAGATTGGACGGCTGTATATATGAAAGACATTGTCCGAACAGATACCTATTTCATTGGCTGGGGTTTGGCAGGATATTCGATGTTTATGGCGTTGGGTAGGTTTGTGGGAGATGCTTTGGTACCGAAGTTTGGAGGAAATGCGGTATTAAAATTTGGTGGAATTTTGGCGGCATTCGGTATATTTTTAGCCGTATTTTTACCCTATACCATTACTTCAATCTTAGGTTTTTCGATGGTTGGAGCAGGGGTTTCGTGTGGTGCACCAATCTTGTACGGCAGTGCTGCGAGAGTTCCAGGAATGGCAAAAGGTGCGGGTTTGGCGACTATGAATACCTTTAGTATGTTTGGTTTTTTGGCGGGTCCAGTTTTTATCGGATTTGTCTCGAACAGTATCCATTTGCCTCTTGCGGTGTCGTTGGTTGCTGTGCTCGCTTTGGTTTGGGCATATTTGGTAAATAAGGTCAAGTTATACTGATTTATTTTGCGAAATGATGATATTTCTTGATTTTGTAACCGTTTATCGTTTTTTCTATATTTTGTGACGATTATGGAACGATAATTGATGTTTGTTAATGAGAAAAGCTTTTGACCATTTAATAAAAAATGTATTCAAAATTTTTTGTTATTAAAACAAGTTTTTACCTTTATAGAATAAATATGTTAAATCCTTATAATTATGAATAAAATCATTTACTCAATTGGTGTTTGTTTGATTGTTGCAAATGCTAATGCTCAGTTTGTTAATAGTACTGATTTTTATGTGAGTAACGGAGCTGTGGTTAGTTTTAATATGGATGTGGTGAATGAGGGAAAATTAACCAATGAAGGAAAAGTACATTTTCAAAGAAATCTTGATAATTTGAATAGTGTTCGTTCTTCTGGAATAGCTGTTTTTGATGGAAATGGCCAGCAAGAAGTTAAAAGTAAAAATGAACTTGTTTTCCAAAATATTCAGATTGAAAATGATGTCAGATTTGATGCTGCTGTGCGGGTAGAAAAAAACTTGGATTTTAGAAAAGGTATCATAGAATCCTCTGATAAGAATCCGCTTACTTTTGCTTCGGGGGCTGCTCATTCTGGAATGTCGGATTTTTCTCATATTCGTGGAGTGGTAAAAAAAGAAGGAAATGACTCTTTTGATTTTCCTTTGGGTGACGGTGAAAACCTCAAAACTTTCAATATCGCCAAAAATGTGGATAATCAAGTGCTGACGGCAGCTTATTTATACAGAAGTCCTTTGAATATATCTGGACAAGTATCTGATAATTTACAAAGTATCAATGAAAATGAATATTGGACATTGAAATCGGAGTCTGTCAAAGGAAGTACAAAAGTGGGTGTAAATGCACAGTCTGGTATGGAAGAAATCGCTTTCTTGAATCGTGGAACTTGGCAGGTGCTGGAAGATTCTAAATTGTCTGCTTCAACTGATTTGAAAAATGGAACATTATTTACTTTGGCTAAGAGTAAAAACATAAAAGCAGATATCGGCGTATATCCGAATCCAACAGAGGGAGAGTTTTTCCTGAAATTAACAGGAATGCACGAAAACGAAAAAATTGTTGTGACAATCATTAACCAAGATGGCACTACAATCATGAGAAAAGAAGGAACTGTGAAGGACTTGCGTACTACTTATGAACTACCAGAGGCTTTGGTAGCAACTGAGCTAAATGTACATGTACAAAGAGAAAATAATAAGTCTTTGGTTCAAAAAATGATTTTACATAAGTAATATTTTACGGATAATATTCACTATCAATCAATTCTGTCAAAATTAAAAAAAGCTCTATCAATCAAGATAGAGCTTTTTTGTAATATGTAGGGGGTAAAATGCCACAAGAATTGCAGGTATCTTTAAAAATTAGTGTAAATGTTTGAAATTAGCACCATACAAGCCAATAAATAGGGCTGAGGCAATGAAAGACATAATACCGAATGTCCAGCCCATGCTACCACCAAAAATAAGTATCGGAGCCAAAATGCCAATCAGATTTCCGCTGATATAGACCCAAAATCCTTTTTTACGTAGCTCCCACATCCAAATAGCTCCTAAAATTAGCAACAAACTCGAAATAAGGCTAATACCTCCTGACAAAACCAAATTATTCCTATCGAAAAAATCAGCCAACATATCTTGAGATTTTTCCATTTGCTCAAGGTCATTTTCCGACATATATTTCGACAACATATCCATCATCATTTCATTGCTTTGTTCTTTGCTTTCGATAACTTTTTCGGGCGTAAAAGTATTAGGAATGGCAGAGTAGAACTTAAAGGCATTCCAGATGATGGTAAGCACGCATAAGACAGTAAGAAAAGTAGTACGCACAGCTACTTGATTTTCTTCGAATGGGTTTTTCATAAATAATAAATGAGTGATTAAACAATGGTAAAAAGGTCTTTATTTTTGGCTATATTACTAAAGCTTATATTTTCTTCAAAATTAGGACTTTTTTGTATAATTATCGACAAATGAAATCATAACATATACAAAAATAATCAAGGGAATGGCAAGAAACTTTAAAATAGTTATCGAAATCAAAGAAAAGATTAAAAATAAGTATTTCATTCGATTGACTTTCCATTCAAAACTCTTGAATTTCAAAGCAAATAAAGGAATTTCTGCAATTAATAGATAGCTAATAAATAATGAGTATAAAATCAGTATGCCGGCATGAAGTATCAGCCCAGAAAACTCAGGATTGAATTGTAGAACCATCGGAAAAGAAGCAATGACAAAAGCATTTGCGGGGGTTGGTAGTCCAATAAAACTAGTAGTTTGTCGGGTATCAATATTAAATTTTGCCAATCTTAAGCAAGAAAAAATAGCAATCGATAGACCCAAATAAGGAAGGAAAGGAAGTATGTTTTGCGAAAAAGGGGCTTCAGATATACGGATAGATGTCTGAATTAATTGGACCATCATAACCGAAGGTAACACGCCAAAAGTAACCATATCTGCCAAAGAATCCAGCTGTTTCCCAATCTCAGAATGTTGATTCAATAATCTGGCAACAAATCCATCCAAAAAGTCAAGGATTCCTGCCACAAAAATAAAATAGGATGCGGCAATCAGATTTCCGTCAAAAGTAAAAAAAAGACCTAAACAGCCACATAGGAGGTTGCCTAAGGTCATTATATTTGGAATTGTAAATAGTTTCATAAGTATTCTTTTAAAAAAATGGATTGCTTACTCGTTCTTTTCCAATACTTGTGGGTTCGCCATGCCCTGGATAAACAACATAATCGTCGGCTAAAACCAAGAATTGTTGATGAATGCTGTTGATTAAATCTTGGTGATTGCAGTAAGGAAAATCCGTTCGTCCGACACTGCCATTAAACAAAACATCGCCACCGATGATAAATTTTTGTGCATGATTTACAAAAGCAAGATGCCCTGGAGCATGTCCCGGTACAAATCGAATTTCCAAGCTACTATTTCCAAAGGTAATGGCAGAATTTTCGTCGATAAATTCATCTGCTTCAACAGGCTCATATCCCTTGATTCCCCAAAGTTTACAACGGTTTTCGACATCTGCTAAAATAGGAATTTCATTTTGGTGCATGTGCATTTTTACGCCAAATTTTCGTTTGACAAAGGCACTACCAAAAACATGGTCGAGATGGGCATGCGTTTGGAGTAAATATTTTACGGTAAGTTGATTGTCCTCCACGAAATCTGCCAATTCTTCTTTTTCGTATTGAGCCAAACAACCGGGGTCAATGATGACCGCCTCTTTTGTTTCGTCCCACAAAACATAAGTATTTTCTGCAATTGGGGAGAAAGTGAAATAGTGTATTTGTATCATGATAAAACTAATAAATCAAAAAAATGGTTGGTTTTTTATGCAAATCTGGTTTGTTTATTCTCCAATTTTTCACGGATTTAGTCTGTATAAATTCATCACTGGCTTGTATATTTGAGGCGATGCAAAGTAAGGTATCTCCATGCAATGACAGAAGTATATCTTCCAGTAATTGGTTGTTTCGAAAAGGAGTCTCCATGAAAATCTGTGTTTGAGATTTTTTCTTTGCTAATTGTTCCAATTGCTTGAGTGAGCTGATGCGTTGCGATTTATCAATGGGCAAATATCCATTGAAAGCGAAACTCTGACCACTGAATCCCGATGCCATCAGTGCTAATAAAATCGAGCTTGGGCCGACTAGTGGTATCACCTTAAATGTAAGTTGATGAGCGAATCCAACAGCAACAGCACCAGGGTCTGCTACCCCCGGACATCCTGCTTCGCTGATGATTCCAGCATCGGATTTTAAGGCTTTTAATTGGCTAAAAGTTGTTTCGGGTGGCGTATTTTTGCTTAATTCGTAAAAAGTTATCTCATCGATTACTTTATTTAGTTTCAAACTACTGATAAAACGTCGGGCAGTACGTATTTCCTCTACAAAAAATACATCTAAAGCTGATACCACCGATTTGATTTGCGGAGGCAGGACTTCGTGCTGGGTATCAGGTGATAATATGGTTGGAATTAGAAAAATATTTTTCATTTATGAGATGATTAATAAAATCATCTTGCAATATTATGTATTTTTGTTTGATTTATTTGATAGTTTTCACTGATTGTCTGGCTTTAATTA
Source organism: uncultured Emticicia sp. (assembly GCA_964444025.1). GTDB lineage: Bacteria > Bacteroidota > Bacteroidia > Cytophagales > Spirosomataceae > Emticicia. The sequence goes on along the minus strand of CAYUFZ010000067.1, from coordinate 4,028 downwards.
GGGTAATGTTTGTTAAATAATTGATAATTAGCTATTTGTGTTATAAAAAATATAAAAAATGTCTGAAATAAAACTTACACAATACAGTCATGGTTCGGGCTGTGGCTGTAAAATTTCCCCCAAAGTTCTCGATAAAATATTATCAACTACAATGGTTCAGGGGGCATTTCCTCAACTATTGGTTGGTAATAAGGATAAGGATGATGCTGCTGTTTATGCCCTTGACAATGGAGAGGCGTTGATTAGTACTACTGATTTTTTTATGCCAATCGTAGATGATGCTTTTGATTTTGGGAGAATTGCTTCTGCCAACGCTCTTAGCGATGTTTATGCCATGGGAGGAGAGCCGCTGATGGTGATTGCTATTTTGGGATGGCCAATTGATACATTAGATGCCGATGTTGCTCAAAAAGTTTTGGATGGAAGCCGAGAAATTTGTGCCGCATCTAATATTCCTTTGGCTGGAGGGCATAGCATTGATAGCCCTGAACCTTTTTTTGGCCTTGCCGTGACTGGGCGTGTCAAAATCGAAAACCTGAAACAAAATTCAACGGCTGAAGAGGGTTGTTTGTTGTATTTGACAAAACCTCTGGGTGTAGGTCTGCTTTCGACCGCACAGAAAATGGGTATTTCAAATCCTGAATATCTGAAAATTGCTACCGAACAAATGGCTACACTAAATAAAGTTGGGGCAGCTTTGGGTAAAATTACAGAGGTGAAAGCCATGACAGATGTTACTGGTTTTGGCTTGTTGGGCCATTTGATAGAAATGTGTGAGGGAAGTGGCTTGAGTGCTGAAATAGATTATATTAAAGTGCCTAAAATGCCTCAGGCAAACGACTTTTTGTACCCATTTTGTGCTCCGAAAGGCTCAAATACAAATTGGGAGAGCTACGGAATGAAAGTTTCGGAAATTTCGGAGACTCAACGTATTTTATTGGCAGACCCACAAACGAGTGGGGGATTATTGATTGCGGTTGCTCCTTCTGGAAAAGACAAAGTTGAGCGTATTTTAAGAGAGTTTGGCATTGAAACAGAGACATTCGGCAGAATGATTCCGTCTGCTGAAAAAACTATTTTGGTAGGTTGATGTGTGGAATTATTAGTGAGAAAATTTTTTAAAATGATTAGATTTCGCCTAAGACATCAGATTCATCTTTAGTCAGTAGCCTAGATTTAATCACAAAACGTACTCCAAGTGGAATTTCCAGGGAAAAACTGGCTCCTCTTCCTTTCACAACATCTAAGGTGAGATGGGTATGTTTCCAATATTCAAATTGGTCTCTTGCCATATAAAAATCACATCCGTGAATTGTCCCAAGTTTAACATCCGTTTCGTTAAGCATCAATTCACCGACTTGAAAGCACATGGGGGCAGAGCCATCGCAACAACCACCGCTCTGATGAAAAAAAATAGGGCCGTTTTTTTCTCTTAATTGGTCGATTATTTGTTTGGCTTCCTCCGTGAGTGTTACTCGGCTTGCTGTCATAGTATTGTTTATTTTAAAATAAATGTCTGGTCTGTAAAAAATGCTCACAGACCAGACATTGGATTAATTCTTAGAAAAATCCTAATTTATTCTTGTCATAAGAAATCAACATATTTTTAGTTTGGCGATAGTGTCCAAGCATCATTTTATGCGTTTCTCTACCAATACCCGACTTCTTATAGCCTCCAAATGGAGCATGAGCAGGATAATCATGGTAGCAGTTTACCCAAACTCTTCCGGCTTGGATAGCTCTAGCTGCTTTGTATGCTTGGTGCATGTCACGAGTCCAAACACCTGCTCCAAGACCATATAATGTATCATTTGCGATAGCAATTGCTTCTGCTTCATCTTTGAAAGTAGTGACACAAACCACTGGCCCAAATATTTCTTCTTGGAAAATACGCATTTTGTTATGTCCTTTGAAAATAGTTGGCTGAATGTAGAATCCTTCTTCCAATCCTTCGTGTACTTGTTTGTCGCCACCAATCAATACTTCGGCACCTTCTTCTTTTCCGATTTGAATATAGTTCATTATTTTTTCAAATTGGTCGTTCGATGCCTGAGCCCCCATCATGGTACTTGGGTCGAGCGGATGTCCTAATTTAATGGCTTTTACTCGTTCAACTACACGGGCGATGAAAGCATCAAAGATAGATTCTTCTACCAAAATTCTTGAGGGACAAGTACAAACTTCTCCTTGGTTGAGGGCAAACATTGCAGCTCCTTCCAATGCTTTATCGAAAAATTCATCATCAGCGTCCATCACACTCTTGAAGAAAATATTAGGAGATTTTCCTCCAAGTTCGAGTGTTACGGGGATAATATTTTTAGAAGCATATTGCATGATTAATTGTCCCGTAGTGGTTTCTCCCGTAAATGCGATTTTGTTGATTCTTGGGCTTGAAGCCAAAGGTTTTCCCGCTTCAATACCAAAGCCATTCACGACATTTAAAACACCGGCTGGCAATAAGTCCTGAATCAATTCAATTAAAACCAAAATACCAATGGGTGTTTGTTCTGCTGGCTTTAGTACCACACAGTTTCCAGCAGCCAAAGCAGGAGCAACTTTCCATGCTGCCATTAAGATAGGAAAATTCCAAGGGATAATTTGTCCAACAACTCCGAGCGGTTCATGAATAATCAAGGAAAGTGTATTGGCATTATGCTCCGATGCAGAGCCTTCTTCGGCACGAATGACTCCCGCAAAATATCTGAAATGGTCTATTGCCAACGGAATATCGGCTGCCATGGTTTCTCTGATTGCTTTTCCGTTATCCCAAGTTTCGGCAGTTGCTAAAAGAGCTAAATTTTGCTCCATTCTATCGGCAATCTTTAATAAAATATTGCTTCTTTCGGTAGCTGATGAGTTATTCCAAGTTGGAGCTGCAGCCCATGCCGCATCCAATGCCAAGTTAATATCTTCTTCGGTTGAGCGAGCGGCTTTGGTAAATACTTTCCCATCTACAGGAGAGCTTGTTTCAAAATATTCACCCTTGACTGGTGCTACCCATTGGCCACCAATGAAATTGTCATAATGAGACTTGAATGTTGGTTTTGCAACTAAATTTGACATGATTAAATACAATAGTTATGGTTAAAAAAGATAATGCAAATATATCTTGCAATAATTATATTTAATGTCACATTTCTACTTTGCAATGTTACTTTTCATTCAAGTGATTGTACTTTTATGCGAATAGTTGCACAATCCTATCATTTTAAGAAAATTAAATCAATTTAATTAATACAATAATTTGACAAAATAGTAATATTTATTAGGTTTGTAATAGCCAAATCTACCCGCTATATATAATAAACCTCTTAGATAATCATGCTTAATCTCAATGCCTCTCATCAAGAAAATCGCAAACTGATGACTTTGGTAGAAAACCGAACAATTCATACCCTAAACAATGCTGAATTAAATATATTTGAAACACATCAGCAGGCATCACATGTGCTATTGAAATTCAATGAGCCTATTTTGGCAAGTATGATTCGGGGAAAAAAAATTATGCACTTGGAAAATAATCCTTCTTTTGGTTTTTTTCCAGGAGAATCGGTTATTTTGCCTTCCAATGAATTGATGTGTATAGATTTTCCAGAGGCAAATCTACAAAATCCGACTCAATGCTTGGCTTTGGCTTTTTCAGAATCAAAGTTAAAAGAGGCGGTCGATTTGCTCAATAGTCGTGGTACAAAGCAAAATGGGAAGGAATGGAGCATGACAGATTATAATTATCATTTTACGAATGATGTGGCGATTAATCAAATTTTACAAAGGTTAATTTTTATTTTTACGGAAAAACACCCCTCGAAAGATATTTTTGCAGATTTGCTGATTCAAGAGTTAGTCATTAGAATTTTACAAACAGAATCCAAAAGTATTTACCTTAAAAAAGCAGCATCTGAATCAAATAATGATCGGATTTCGTATGTGATTAGATTCATTCAAGAGCATTTGACCGAAGATTTGTCTATTGAAATGTTGAGTGAAAAAGCGTACATGAGTGAATCCAATTTCTATCGAACGTTCAA
>CAYUFZ010000066.1:10316-12770 GCA_964444025.1 uncultured Emticicia sp. | reverse complement strand
TCCGCTGGTCGTACATGCTCCCGAGAGATTGCCTGATGTGTCCAAGGCAATGGTACCCATAGTATCGTGATTGAAAGAGCCGTCTTCAAATGTATTGGGAGCAAAAGGCCCGTGACCAGTCTTTTTCTGTCCCTTCGATTGTTGTTGCTCAATGTTCATTAGAGGCTTATATTCTGATTTTTTTAGCCAATTTTGATATGTTTTTTGAGCTTCATCGGATAATTTATCAGGTTCTTTTTGAAAGCCGTTTGCCAGTGCAAATTGAAGAGCACCCTCGCCAACCAAAAACACATGAGGCGTTAATTCCATTACTTTTCTTGCCACCGAAATCGGATGCTTGATGTGTTGTAAATAAGCCACAGCTCCACAATTCGCCTTTTCGTCCATGATACAAGCATCTAAAGTAACTTTCCCATCTCGGTCAGGATTTCCGCCAAGACCGACACAGCAAGTAATGGTATCTTCGATAGACCGAGCTCCGGCTTCGACGGCATCGAGAGCTTTGCCATCTTTTTCTTTGAGGATTTGCCATGCTACTGCATTTACGGGCAAGCCACTGTCCCAGGTAGAAACGACAATGGGTTTTTGCCCCAAAAAACTGGATTTATTCGATTTTCCGAAGCCAATCAATGGCAATGAAAAAAGTGAACGGTTTAAAAATTTTCTTCTTGTTTGCATAGTTTTGATGTAAGTAAATAAATTAGGATTACGCTTTGATTGGTGCTATGGTTTGATTAAAATGAATTGATTTCATCCCAAATAGAAACATGAACAGGAATACCTTTTGTTTCATTTATTTGACGATTCCTGAGTACTCTTTGCCCAGGATAAATAATCTCAGCTTGTTGCTCGTTTGACAAAGAACTTTCATAATCGAGGATAATAGCTTCAATAATCGATTGAATTTGTTCAAAATGTGAAAGTTTTTTCAAATCAATGGCAATGAATATTTGAGACAAGCTTATTTCGGTGATTTGTTCTGAAATTTGATGTGTTGAAAGCCCGGCAGACAAAATAGCGGCAAAGATATCCAAAAGCAATGCCAGGCCACTTCCTTTCCATAGTCCAATAGGCAGAGGTCTTCTGGAGTCTAATATTTCTTGTGGGTTATTGGTCAATTTCCCTTTGGCATCAAATCCTCCGTTTTGGCTCAGTTGTTCTCCTTTCAAAACAGCCAATTCCATGGCACCAAATGAATACTGCGACATCGACATATCCAGAACAATGGCTTCATTTCTAAAAGGAACAGCAAAAACCATTGGATTATTGCCTAATTTTGCATCAATAGCTCCCCAAGCGGGCATATTTGAGATGGTATTTGTCCATGAAATAAATGCAAAACCTTTTTGTGCCGCTTGCCAAGCATAATATCCGCCTCTCATCCAATGATTGGTATTTTTAAGGGCAATGCAGGCAATTCCGTGTTCAGAGGCTAAATTCATAGCTTTTTCTGTGATAAATAGGGCATTGCTTGGACCGGGGCCTAAGTTTCCGTCCCATATTTCTATTCCCCCGAATGTAGCAACTAATGAGGGGTCTGTCTTTGGATTTATCCAATGATTTTGTAAATATTTGATAAATCTTGGAAATCGATTCACGCCGTGCGTATAAACACCATCAAGGCTGTTTTGCGTGAATATATTGGCACAGATGCTTGCCTTGCTATCGGAAAGCTCATGTTTTAATAAGATTCTTTTGAAGATAGCAAACATTTCTGTTTGAGAAACATAAACTATTTGGTTTTTATCGGGCATTGCTTTGAAGCATTAGAATAGACGGACAATTTATTAAAAATAATTAAAAAAATCTACTAGAACAATAATTCTGTTGATTGAGCATTATTTTTTTAAAACAAACTTAAATGAAATTTATTCTTAAATTAGCCATGGTGTACCTATGGAGCAGTTTTGGTGGAGTGATGGCTCAAAATAATGAAAATATCCTAAAATCTGAGGAAATTTTGCGGGGAATCAATAAATATCGCCAAATGAAAGGACTTGGGGCATTGGTCAATCAAGCAGACATTGCCAAAGAGGCATACGAACACAGCAAAAATATGGCAGAAGGAAAAGTCCCCTTTAGCCACGACGGATTTGAAGGAAGGGCAAAAAGGCTGATGAAAAAAGTGCCGAATACCAATACCATTGCCGAAAATGTGGCTTATGGAAAACTTAGCTCCGACGAGGTGATTCAAAAATGGATTCAAAGTGAAGGACATCGGAAAAATATCGAGGGCAAGTATGGTTTGAGTGGTATTGGCGTATATCAGCGAAAAGATGGGTATCTGTTTTTTACCCAAATATTTATGAATTAAGAGGTTATGGTCATTAATAATTGGGAAGATTAATGACCATGATAAAGCTTATAAATAGACCACTTGCCCTGTTTTGACAGATTCATCGCAGGCAAAAGCAATTTTTAGGCTATTAACCGCATCTTGTACGTGGTCTGTTA
>CAYUFZ010000066.1:7951-10306 GCA_964444025.1 uncultured Emticicia sp. | reverse complement strand
CACCTCGATCAGGTTCTTGGCGATGCGGTTCGCGCGGTTTTCATGATTGCCCTCAAGAAATACCTTTGTTCTCGATTACAAAGTTCCTGATGGTCGGGTTCGTCAGTCAAATCATACCAAGTATCTTCTTTGATAAATTTATTGTTTGCATCAATTTCTGCATGGTGAAATCTCAAAGATTCAGTTTTGGTATGGGCATCCACACAATCTGATTTTCCAGAGCCAGCAGCATCTTTGGCAACGATAGAAACACAGCCTTTTGGTCCGATAACGTCCTTTACAAAAAATGCCGTTTCGCTCATCATAGGCCCCCAGCCAGCTTCATACCAACCAACAGACCCATCTTCAAATCGTATTTGAAGTTGGCCATAATTGTAATTATCTTCAGCAATGTCGTTGGTAAGGCGAGCCCCAATGGCGGTCACTTGAAGAGGTTTTGAGCGAGTCATTTGGCACATAACATCTATGTAATGTACCCCACAATCTACGATTGGACTAAGGCTTTTCATCAAATTTCTATGTACATCCCACATATATCCTTGGCTTTGCTGGTTGAGATTCATTCGCATGACCAAGGGTTTGCCCAATTCTTGGGATAATTCTACAAATTTCTCCCAAGAGGGATGATGCCTTAAAATATAACCGACCACCACTTTTTTATTGACTTTTTGTGCCAATGCAGCCACCCTTTCAGCTCCAGCAACCGTGTCTGCCAAAGGTTTTTCGATGAACACATGGCAATTATTTTCAAGAGCCTCCAAAGCAAATGCTTCGTGCGTATCGGGATATGTAGAAATACAGACAGCATCTGGTTTTGTTTGTTGAAGTGCTACCGAAAAATCATTGAAAAGAGGGTAATTACCTCCTAATTTTTCGTTCAAAACGACTTTAGAATTGCCTTTCGAGACAATCCCACAAATCTCAAATCCATCGATACTTTGGTACGCTTGGGCATGAGAGGCTCCCATATTGCCACAACCCACCACCAAAACTTTTATATTGCTCATGTTGAATAGATATTAATTATTTTGTTTTAATTTAGATTGAATTTCTTGTAATAATTTTAGTTGTTCGGCTTGGGATTCAAATAGTGTTTTTATTTGTTCTTCCAGCAATAAATCTATTTTTTGGTGTAAACTACGAATCTCCATTTCGGCTTTCATATTGACCAAATAGTCGTTTTCGCTACGCATTCTATCTTTTTCTTCTTGGCGATTTTGACTCATCATGATGATTGGAGCTTGTATGGCAGCAATGGTAGAAAGTACCAAATTCATCAAAATAAATGGATAGGGGTCGAATTTTAGGTTTTCAGGAATAACACTGTTGAATAGTATCCAAAGGGCTAAAACAACAGCAAAAATAATGATAAATGTCCAGCTTCCTCCAAAACGAGCGACTTTGTCCGAAATCTCTTGTCCTTTAGAGAGTATTTCTTTGGGCGGGTTGAGCAAATTGTTCACAATCAATTGTTCTTCTTTGATTGTATCTTTGACAATTTGGTGTAATTTTTCGAGATGTGCTTTTTCTTCGGCGAGCATTCGGTTAATATCAACGTCTTTCATCTTTTTCATTGGTTTCTTTGTTTAGGATTAATGGTTCATAGAGTCGATAAAAAGAAATCAATAAGATTATTCCCCATAATAGGGCATTATATTCAGGCTTAAAAGGATTGATTTTAAATGCTTGTAAAATCGCATCTACATTAAGAAAATAGGCAAAAGAAGATAAAAAATACAGCAAATATCGATTGCTAAGAAACCCATAGCCAAAATACAGAATCATAGCCGGATAAGAGTATCTTTCGTGCATTTGTGTATTGACATAAAAAAACAGCACAGCAACAGTTGCTGAAGTCAACCAAACCAAAGCGATGGTTTTTTTGTCGAAATACGTTTTATCGAAAAAATTTAGAACAAGTTTTCTCAACAATGGAAACATCCCGACGAAAGAGCCAGAGAAGAACATCAGTAATCCCCAAAGTTTGTAAGAAAGTCCTTTAAAAATCAGGGTATCACTTACTTCATTGGGGTTGCTTTTGAGTAATAAATGCCACATATTGAAGGCATTCCAAGTAACTCTTGGAAAAAAACCAACCGAGTGTGTCACGACACTCCAAAGCTTGTCCAAGGAGCCACTCCATATAAAAGGGGCAAGCAAAAACAACTGAATGGAGAAGACTGCCAATAGGGTTTTTATCAATAATTTGAAAGAATATTCGAGATAAAAATAATAGGCAAAAATCGGCACAAAAATCGGTACAAAAATAATGGCTTGTAGTTTGACATACAACGCCAAAACCATGCAAAGTGCTGCCCAAACGAGTCGTTTTTCAAATAGATAAATAAATAAATA
>CAYUFZ010000066.1:5706-7941 GCA_964444025.1 uncultured Emticicia sp. | reverse complement strand
TGGCTTGGAGCTTCACATACATTGCCAACACCATCAATACTGCTGATAAAATCAATTTCCGTTCGAATAAATAAATAAATGATAAAACTACAAAAAAAGAAGGGATACAGTCCAATTGCCCCCAAAAAGCAGAGCTGTACAAATAAGCGATGTTGAACAATAACAAATATTCGACATAATTATTTTTATTCAGGTATTTTTTGAGAGAATGTGTCAGCAAAATTGCTTGCAAAAAATCAAAGACCAAAAAGCAATACTTCAACTGATAGCTATTCTGATAAATTAATTCTCTCGAACCCTGAAATTTACCAAACCAATATAATAAATGAAGGTAAAAAGGCATGTAATTGGTGTCGGAATTATAAACATTACTCAATCCATTTTCCCAAGCATAAGCCGACCACCGAGGCCAATCATTGTTCAAATCGAACCAAAAGCCTTGCCGAGGAGCCAAGAAGCATACAATTCCGTAAATGAGTAAATGATGCCATTTAACAGGTGATTTTTCAAGTATTTTATTCATTTAAATAATTTGGCTGATAGAATATTTATGAGTTTGTAGAGATAGAGAATGAAAATGGAACAATGTACTTGTTCCATTTTATCATCAAAGAACCCCTTTTGTACTTGGCAATGAGTTCAATTCGTTGAGGTTTCGTTTCACAGCCATTTTAATAGCTTTGGCGAAAGCCTTAAAAATTGCCTCTATTTTATGGTGTTCGTTTTGTCCTTCACACTGAATATTCAGGTTTGACTTAGAGGTATCTGAGAAAGACTTGAAAAAGTGAAGAAACATTTCAGTTGGCATTTCGCCGATTTTTTCTCTTTTAAATTCAGCTTCCCATACCAACCAAGGCCTTCCCGAAAAATCAATAGCTACTTGTGCCAATGCTTCGTCCATTGGAAGTAAAAAACCGTATCTATTTGTGCCTTTTTTATCGCCTAAAGCTTTTAAATAAGCCTCCCCAAGTGCCAATGCCGTATCTTCTATGGTATGGTGTTCGTCGATGTGTAAATCTCCCTCGACATGAATATTCAAATCAGCTCCAGAATGTTTTGCCAGCTGATCAAGCATGTGGTCAAAAAAGCCCAAACCTGTATGTATATCAGATTTTCCATTTCCATCAAGGTTAAGGTCAATTTTTATCTTTGTTTCTTTCGTGATTCTCTCAATACTAGCCGTTCGGGGAGGTAATTTTAGAAATTCATAAATAGCATCCCAGTCGGTGGTGATTAAGGAAGTAACATTCTTTTGAGGGTCTGTTAAATCTGCCTCGCTTTCGTGGATAAAAATTGCTTTAGCACCCAAGTTGATGGCTAATTGTACATCTGTGGCTCTGTCGCCAATCACAAAAGAGTTTGCCAAATCATATTTTTCCGAATCAAAGAACTTCGATAGCAAGGCAGTGCCAGGTTTTCGAGTTGGAAGATTTTCATGCGGAAAACTTCGGTCGATAAAGATATCGCTGAAAATAATATTCTCGTTTTCGAGGGTTTTTAGCATTTTATTGTGAGCAGGCCAAAACGTATTTTCAGGGAAAGAATCTGTTCCTAAACCATCTTGGTTAGTTACCATTATCAACTGATAATCAGTTTCTTGAGCAATCTTACGAAGGTTAGAAATGGCTTTAGGAAGAAATTCTAATTTTTCCAATGAATCGATTTGAAAATCTGTTTTTGGTTCATCAATAATGGTGCCGTCTCTATCGATAAAAAGAAGTTTTTGCATTGTTTGAATGTTTTAATAAAGCTCAAAATTAACGAGGATTTTAATAAAATCAAAAGAGAAAACGAATGATGGTTATTCTTGGAGAAAGACAAAGGAGATTTGTAAAAACAAAGCCCCTTTGCTTGAGAGATACTTATAAATTACCTTTTTTTAGTTCTTTGACGGCATAGTCTGCTGCCCTTGCGGTCAATGCCATGTAGGTCAAAGAAGGATTTTGAGTCGAGGTGGAGGTCATTGATGCCCCATCCGTAACGAAAACATTTTGACAATGATGGAGGGCATTCCATTTATTGAGCAAAGAAGTTTTTGGGTCTTTACCCATTCGAACCCCGCCCATTTCATGAATATCTAAACCTGGAGTCCTGTTGTTATCATTTGTACGGATATTTTTAAAGCCAGCTTTAAGCTCCTTATTATATTTGTGAATATCCACGGACATGACGTCTGTATTGATTTCACCTTCTTCTTTTCTACACTCAAACCAAATAACAGAGTCTTGTTCACCT
>CAYUFZ010000066.1:3360-5696 GCA_964444025.1 uncultured Emticicia sp. | reverse complement strand
TAATCGACCGAAATTTTCAGCTGCGGAACGCCCCAAGCATCCTTGAGGTTGCTGTCTAAAGTTACAAAATTACTTTCTTTAGGGATGGTTTCTCCCATCATGTGAGAGCCTACGTGCCACACATCGTTGAGCTTAGGATTGAGTATATTTTGCTTGAGATACTCTCCTAACCCACTTCTATTTTCATTTTGATATCTACCAGCCGAAAAACCCGCAGCATATCCTCTGAGAAAATCAGTTTCTTGTTTATAAACATTTCTAAATCTTGGGATATACGGCGAGTTTGGGCGGCGGCCATCAGTTGTACTATCCAAATATCCTTCGTATTCAGCATTGATGGTGGCACGATAGTTATGAAAAGCCACAAATTTGCCAAGCAATCCACTATCATTTCCCAAACCATTTGGAAAACGAGAAGAAATAGAGTTGAGCAAAATTAAATTTGTATTGAGAGCGGCGGCATTGACACAGATGATTTTTGCGTAATATTCGATCATTTCTTTGGTATTGGAATCGACTATACGAACACCGCTTGCTTTCCCTTTTTTTTCATCGTATATGATTGAATGTACCACCGAATGGGGGCGGAGGGTCATTTTTCCAGTTTTGGCAGCCCACGGAAGGGTAGATGAGTTGCTAGAGAAATAACCTCCATAAGGGCAGCCCCTTTCGCAAATAGTACGGTGTTGGCAAGTAGCTCTTCCTTGCTGAATATGAATGGGTTGAGCTTCTGTAATATGTGCAGCTCTTCCTTGTATGATACGACGGTCGGAATAGTTTTTTGCCACAGAATCTGTGAAATGTTTCTCCACACAGTTCATTTCGTGTGGAGGAAGAAACTCGCCGTCGGGCAAAGCATCCATGCCATCTTTATTGCCAGAAATACCTGCAAATTTTTCAACATAGCTATACCAAGGTGCTAAATCTGCATAGCGGATAGGCCAATCTACGGCAAAACCATCTCTTGCCGGCCCTTCAAAGTCAAATTCTGACCAACGTTGGGTTTGTCTTGCCCATAGAAGAGATTTTCCACCAGTTTGATAGCCCCTAATCCAATCAAAAGGTTTTTCCTGAACATAAGGGTGTTCGGCATCTTTGACAAAAAATTGCTCTGTTCCTTCATAAAAAGCATAACATTTGCTCACAATTGGATTTGCTTCTTTCATTTCTCGACTAAGTTGCCCACGATGTTCAAACTCCCAAGGTTGTTTCATGGTGGTAGGATAATCAGTGATGTGACGAACCTCCCGTCCTCTTTCCAATACCAATGTTTTCAATCCTTTTCCAGTCAATTCTTTGGCAGCCCACCCCCCTGAAATGCCCGAGCCTATCACAATGGCATCAAAAGTTCGTGCTTTGATTGAAGCTATATTTATATTTGACATATTTCTATTTTTTAAAATTTATAATCCGATAATTTATTTTTTTACAGGGACACAGCCATAGTAATGCCCAGGAGCAAATTCAAAATTGCGGTGATTGAGTAAGACATATTCCGAACTTAGATACCCTTGTATGGTGAGATTTTTGACCAGCCTTAAAAAATCTTTTTCTTCTAATGCCCCCGAATCCATAAATGCAGAAGCAATGCTTAATTTTTGAGCATCAGACAATTGAGAAAATGATTGATTATTGACTTTTTTGGCGGCATTGTCGATTTTCAACAACCCATTTTTAAATGTTTCTTGTGCTTTTGTATCATAACAATCCCGCATCATTGTTAGAACAAAAGACTGAATACCCAAATCAACAGCTCCGGGAGTATCCGTTTTAGGAATGATAGTATCCAAAAGACTGAGGAGGGTTTGCTCCTGTGTACTTGAAATAAAATGGATGTCTGTGTCGAATTGACTTGGATTCCAAGCATTTGCCCAAGCCGGTACACTAAATGTTGCACCAATACTGAGGGCAATGTTTTTGATTGCCGAACGTCTTTGCATAATTTATGAGGTTGAATAGTTTTAAGCAAAAATACTCGATTTTGATAGAAATCGAGTATTAAATTTATAAAAAGTATAAAAAAATCAATTTTTTTGCCACCCTGGAGCTTTGATATTGGCAGTTGAACCATTTTTGAGTACTAATTCTATTTTTTTATCTTGTCGCATATACCCAATAGGCATAATGTCTGCCATTTTGTCTATTTTTTCAAAATCACTTTGTTTAACAGTAAAAAGTAGCTGATAATCTTCGCCTCCATTGAGAGCGGCAGTGATGGGGCTGAAGTTAAATTCGGTGGCAACCAACATGGTTGTGTCTTCTATTGGGAGCTTATCTTCAAAAATAACAGCACCTAAGTTAGATTGTTGGCATAAGTGAATCAGTTCCGAAGCCAA
>CAYUFZ010000066.1:0-3350 GCA_964444025.1 uncultured Emticicia sp. | reverse complement strand
ATGTAGGAATGATTCCTTTCTCGTGGAGTTCATGGATGATATCGGTACGAGCTTCTGGTTTCAGATATTTACCAATCAAATATTCTTTTTCATTTAATTCCGGTTGCATGGCGGGATTGGCTAAAAATACTTGTTTTTCACGCTCCAAAATTTGCAACCCAAAAAAAGCCGCCCCTAAATCCCCCGAGACACAAATAATGTCATTGTCTTTTGCTCCATTTCGATAGGAAATTTTATCTTTTTGAACCCTCCCCAAGGCAGTAATTGATATCACAAATCCCGAGACAGAAGAAGATGTATCTCCTCCGACCAAATCTACTTTGTAATTTTCGCAAGCAATCTTTACGCCCTCATAAAATTCATCAATAGCCTCAACCGATATTCGGTTGCTTAGTCCGATATTTACTGTAATTTGAGAAGGAATGCCGTTCATGGCAGCAATATCCGAGACATTGACAGCGACGGCTTTATAGCCCAAATGTTTCAGTGGTGTGTATGCCAAATCAAAGTGAATCCCTTCCATAAGCATATCGGTACTTACCAATAAGTACGAATCGCCCGCATCAATCACTGCGGCATCATCTCCAATACCTTTGATACTTTCGGGGTTTTGTAAATGAAATTTTGAGCCAATCCTTTCGATTAACCCAAATTCACCTAAAGTGTTAAGTTCTGTTCTTTCCATGCTACAAAAATGATTAATGTTCGCTTCAAATCCAAGAAATACCTGCAAGTTCTGCGTGTATTTGTTTCTGAAATCTTAAATAATAGCTTACATTTGTATCCAAAATTGGTGCTAAATGAAAACAGATAATTCTCAAATCAATATTTTTGGGCTTGAAAAAGTATATGAATTTTTATTGAAAATCGTATATCTTGGGATAAATGCAGAAACCAGAACCTTTGAAAAAAGGCAAAGACAGTTTTTCAATATTACCGTCTTAATTTTTCTAAGTATTTCTTTCTTTTTTATAATAACCAATACCCTCTTCAATTGGATTGCTGATAACCTTAATTTCAATGACAAGGTTTTGTTGATTATATTTTCTATCAATATTATCAGTTTGGGATTCATGCTTGCAAAGCAAGCTATCATGGCCTTTTTTTTTAATTTTTATGGCAGTTTGTTGTGTGTTTCTTGGATTGAATCTAAACTGATTCTCGAAACGAACTTATCCACTTATACCGATTTGATTCCTTTTTTGATTATTTACGGCAGGTTTGCTTTTCATGGTTTTTGGGAGAGTGTAAGTGTTTTTGCTACTATTTTTGCTTGTGTTTTTTTACAAACACTTAAGTTTTTATATTTTGATTTATCTTTTGACCCGAAAGTAACAATGGATTTGGCAGAGTATTTTACCATTGTACTCATCATTGATAGGGTGACGGTTTTTTATAAAAGAGACTTTATACATTTAATAGAAAACTTAGAAATTATTTCGGAACAAAACCAAATTATTGAACAACAAGCACAGGAATTAAGTAGTTTGAATGAGTTTAAAACAACACTTTTTATGCTTATCTCAAAAGATGTCCGAGAGCCTTTGGCATCTCTCTCCGAGACTTTTCAAATATATAGAAGTAGTTATAAACAAAATTTTGCTTCTATTGTCCCTGATGTTCAATTAATTCTGAATGAAATATCCTTATTGCTTGATAACTTACTATTTTGGTCAAAAAATGAAGTATATAATCTTTCTTTGAAAAATGAAAATATTCATCTAAATGAACTGATAGAGGGCTTGGCTTTGGGGTTTGAGTCTAAGCTTAGAAAAAAGGCTACGGAGTGTTGTATCCTTTCGGTAGATGTGGTGGTCATTCAAACTGAAAGACAAATAATATCTTTAATTTTAAAAAATTTGATTCATAAGCTTGTTTATTCCGAATTGCATTTTGATAAGCTATCAATTTCACTGAAAAAACTTGATAATCAGTGGATTATTACAGGTAAAATAAGTGTAAATAAAATTGAAATCAGCGGCGAACCAAATGCTAAGGATGAAAAATTAACAGATTTGAGTTTTTTGGTTAGCAAAGTTTTTTCGGAAAAACTAGGCTTTGAGCTACATTTGTATTTTTGCAATAATTCTTGTGTTTCGTTCATTCTAACAGGTTTTTATGATGGATAATAAGGTCTCTTCTTACAAAAAAAATGATATTACCCAACAGCTCAAATCGAATTTTTTATCCAGAAAGCTATATAGATTTTTAAGTATAGGGATTACCGAAGAATTGAATGATTTTAGTAAAAGAAAAATAATTGTCCTAAATTGGGCGGTATTGATTACGCTTTTTCTTTGTACTGCTGGAGAATTATTTGCTATTCCTGTTTTTTTGTCTGGTAAGATTTATATGGGAAATCATGCTACGCATGGTTTAATCATTGCGGGTTTGCTGACTTTATATTTGCATCATAAGCATCAGTATCGCTATGCTTCTATTTTGCTTTTTTATGCTTTCGTAACGATGGTGACAATCATCGATATATCCATGTTGATGAATCACTTCAAAAGATACGAGAAAATTTTTCCTTTTTTTCTGGTTTTAGCTCGATTCTTATTCTCTGATAATGAAGAAAAAATAGCCGTATTTTCGGTTTTTCTAACAACTTTTTCTCTGAAAATATTTAATTTGATTTATACGAAACAAGCAATTACTCCCGAGGTACAGACTGATTTTATTGTTTTGTTGGTTACATTAATAATCATTGACAGGTTTGTCTGGCTTTACAAACGAGATTATCTTTTTTTGATGAATAACTATGGAGAATTGGAGCAAAAAAGACAAATGATTCATACTCAATCTAAAAAATTGGAGGAGTTGAGTAAGTTGAAAAGTAAATTATTCCTAATCGTTTCGCATGATGTTCGGAATCCTATTTCTAAGTTAGTCTCTTTGATTGACATGTATCAAGCAAATTTTATTGATGAAAAAGATTTGGAGTTTTTAGTGCCTTCGATTGATAGAAATTTAGGGGAAACCACGCTTTTATTGGATAATTTACTCTATTGGTCCAAAAATGAGCTTGGTGAGCTGAAAGAGACTCCCAAACTTTTAAATTTACACTTGCTTGTATCAGAGGTTTTGGGGATTTTTGAAGAGAGTATTCGCCAAAAAAATCTAATCATTCGAAATTCGGTGGAGCTGGAGGTAAAGGTATATTATAGCCATAATATTTTATCCATTATTCTCCGAAACCTAATTAGCAACGCTGTAAAATTTTGTAAAAAATCGGACACAATCGAAATGATATGTATGCAAACAAACAATGAATATTGGGTCATTGTGAAAGATTCTGGGGTAGGAATCGAAGAAAACAAATTGCCTTTGCTTTTTCAAGGAATTGAGAG
>CAYUFZ010000065.1:2517-12904 GCA_964444025.1 uncultured Emticicia sp. | reverse complement strand
GCCATGACTGTCCTATTTTCAAGGGCATATCCCGAGCCAGACGGAGACTGCGTGCGATTGTCCAAGAGCCACATTTTTCCGTCAGGGCCTCTCGCCATGTCACAAGCATACAAAGGCAATTGATTAGAAGACCTCAACTTAATATCTGTGCAAGGGAGCAAATATCCCGCATTATCAAACACCAATTCTGGAGGGATGATTCCCTCTTTTATTAATGTTTGGGGACCATAAATATCTTGATAGATTAAGTCCAATAAATTTGCTCGTTGTTTTAGGCCTTTTTCGATGCTTTGCCATTCTTTTTGATGAATCAAGAATGGGATGGGGTCTAATTTCCAAGCACGATTACTTTCGTTGTTATTATCATAAACATTGTAAGTAACCCCATTTTCTCTAAGCTGATTGATAATTTCTTCATTTCTTTGTTCCAATTCTTGCATTCCGACGGTTTCGAGTGTATCGAACAAATGTTTCCAATAAGGTTTTACTTGTCCATTCGAGTCTAACACTTCATCGTAAGAATTAATTTTCTTGGTATATTGTTCCAATAAGCTTAAGGATATATCTTTTGTCATCTTTTAATTGATTCGGGCTGAACACAAATAAAGGCTTTTTTCCTAAAAAAACAAAGATGTATCTAAAATTTGGGGAAAATTCGAGAAAATCATTATAAAATTTGGAAGGAATCAAAGGAAGAAGGAAGATTTATGATGGGTATCAATCGTTGATACGAGTAAGAAATGATTTTAGGGAACGAAAAAATACCGTTCCCTAAAATGAATATTTTATCAAGATTCCTGTAAATTTTCTAAATTCAGAGGAAGTTTTCTCATTCTTTTGCCCGTTGCGGCGAATATTGCATTTCCAAGAGCTGGAGCAATAGGCGGAAGCCCGGGTTCGCCTACCCCTCCTGGCACTGCTCCGCTATCCACAATATGAACTTGCATTTTAGGAGCTTCGTTGATTCGCATCAAATTGTATTGATGATAATTGTTTTGGTCGGCGACTCCGTTGGTAAAAGTTATCCCATTTTTGATGGCAGCCGTCAATCCCATGATAATATTTCCTTCGGTTTGAGCCTTTACATTATCTGGATTTACATAATGTCCGCAATCAATCACCGAAACGACCGACTCGATGCTTACCCCTCCCGATGCGTTTTTCTTCACTTTTATACAACTTGCCGAAATACTTCCGAATGATTTGAAAATGGCAATGCCTTTTCCTTCTCCTTCTGGTAGTTTTTCTTTCCAATTAGATTTTTCTGCTAATACCTCCAAAACTTTTCTAATTCTATCGTCTTGCACCAATTCAATTCGAGCTTGAAGAGGGTCTTTTCCTGCCAAATGTGCCAATTCATCCATGAAACACTCTTGTCCCCACGCCGCATTGGAAGCATACACAGAACGCCACCAAACTATCGGAATTTGTGTTTTTACATTTGTCCAACTTACTTTAGAAGCCGAACCAAACCGATATTTATTATTTTCAGTCGAAATTTCTTCCGATACCCAAGGGTCTGCTTCATCAGCCTTCAATCCACCAAATACTTGCCCCATAATAGACTCCCCGATGACATGGTGATGATAACCTGCAATTTTTCCATTTTCCACAAATCCCTGCAAAGCACTCAACATTCCTGGTCGGTATGGCCCTTGGCTAATGTCATCTTCCCGTGTCCAAACAACTTTGACAGGTTTTTTCAATGTTTTGGACAAATGACAAGCCTCCAGAAGGAAATCATGGTAAGCCTTTCGACCAAAAGCCCCACCCAAAAGTGCCACATTGATTTTAACTTGTTCCGGTTTTATATTCAAATAGCTACAAACATCTCTTAAAGCCCAATCGGGCCCTTGAACAGGAGCCCAAATTTCGACACTTCCATCGTCTTTTACATGAACAATTGCATTTTCTGGCTCTAGTGGAGCATGAGCAAGAAAAGGTGTTTCGTAATTTGCCGTTAATTTCTGCTTGGCATTGGCAAATTTTGCATCAAAATCTCCCTTTTCTTCAAAATTTACCCCTTCTTTCAATGCGGCTGCCCGACAAGCCTCAAAATATTTATCGGTGGTCATGCTTGTTTCTAAATCAGCATGATTCCAAGTTACTTGCAATGCTTTTTTTCCTTTAAGTGCTGCCCACCAATTATCGGCTATGACTGCCACCGCTTCAGATTTTTTGTGAGGCATGGTTCGTTCGGTCTTAACTATTTCCAACACGCCTTTGATTTTTTTGGCAGCAGTGTCATCTATCGACCCAATAGTAGCATGAATGGTAGGAGAATGAACAATGGCAGCATACACCATTCCTGGCACATCAACATCCAAACCAAAAACGGCTTTTCCGCTGACACGCTCTGGAACATCCAGCCTCGGATTGAATTTTCCAATGATTTTAAAATCTTTTGGTTCTTTCAGTTTTGGATTTTTTGGAATTTCCAATTTAGAAGCATCGTCTGCCAATTCGCCGTAAGAATAGCTTTTTCCTGAAGAGCGATGATATACTTTCGCTTCAGAAGCATAGCAATCAGCTACGGAGCAATTCCATCTTTTGGCGGCAGTCTGAATCAACATTTCTTTGGCTGCTGCACCAGCAGTCCGAAGTGGCTCCCATAAGGCACGTACCGAACTACTTCCGCCAGCAGTTTGGTTGCCATATTTTCCCTTTCCATCACTTTGAATAATTTTTACCTGCGAAAGATTCACTTCCAACTCTTCTGCCAAAAGCGAAGGCACCGCTTGGGTTGAACCTTGCCCCATGTCGGGTCTTGGATTGACCAATGTGATATTTCCTGCTGTATCAATGATGATGAATGGATTAATTTCTAAATTAATAACTGCTGGATTGATGGGTTTTAAGACCGATTTTTCTGCAAAAGTATCAAAACCTATTGCCAAACCGACACCTGTTAATCCACCTATTTTTATAAAATTCCTTCTTGATGTATGACTATTTTTCATGTTTATCTGATTTTACAAATGTTTAAATATTACCAGCCGCCCGATGAATTGCTTTTCTGATTCGGTCGTATGTACCGCATCTGCATAAATTCCCACTCATGGCGTTGTCAATGTCTTCATCACTAGGTTTTGAATTTGATTTCAACAAAGCAACGGCACTCATAATTTGACCAGACTGACAATACCCACATTGCGGAACCTGCTCTTCAATCCAAGCTTTTTGCACCGCATGTAGTTCTGCTCCTTCGGCAATGCCCTCAATAGTCGTAATTTTAGCATTCTTGGGTAAACTAGAAATTGGAATTTGACAAGCTCGAGTCGGCTCACCATTCAGATGAATGGTGCAAGCTCCACAAAGTCCCATGCCACATCCAAACTTTGTACCTTTATAGCCTACAAAATCACGGATTACCCAAAGCAAAGGCATATCTGGTTCGACATCCACTTTAGTTTTTTTCCCATTTAAGGATAAATTGAAAATTGCCATTTGTTTAATTATTAGGATTATAGAATTGTTTCGTAAAATATATTTTGTTAAATGGATTTTTTGTGAAAAATTTCGTAAAATTTAAGAAAAAGTTGGACTTTTACAAAGATTATTAAATATTTAACAATGATTACAGTTGATTTAAGAAGTGATACTGTCACCAAACCTACCCGAGCGATGTTAGAAGCGATGTGGTCGGCAGAAGTCGGCGACGATGTTTTTGGAGACGACCCTAGCGTGAATGCCTTAGAAAGCAAAGCTGCTCAGATGTTTGGCATGGAGGCGGCATTGTTTTGTAGCTCCGGAACAATGACCAATCAAATTGCGATTCGAGTGCATACATCGCCTGGTACGGAAGTAATTTGCGACAAATTATCTCATATATATTTGTATGAAGGCGGAGGCGTGGCACTCAATTCTCTAGCATCTGTCCGTTTATTGGATGGCAATCGAGGGCGATTAACAGCCGAAATGGTCAAAGAATCCATCAATAATCCAAACGATATTCATCAAGCACCCACAAGCTTGGTATCGCTTGAAAATACCATGAACAAAGGTGGCGGGGCGTATTATGATTGGTCAGAAATGCAAGCAATTCAAGACGTTTGTAGTGAAAATCAATTAAAACTTCATTTGGACGGAGCAAGATTATTCAATGCTTTGGTAGAAACAAATGAAAATCCGATTCATTATGGGACACTTTTCGACTCTATTTCCATTTGTTTATCGAAGGGATTAGGATGTCCGGTGGGTTCTTTATTGCTTGGAAGTTCTGATTTTATCAAAAAAGCAAGACGATTTAGAAAAGTAATGGGAGGAGGCTGGAGACAAGCCGGATTTTTGGCAGCTGCCGGAATTTATGCCTTAGATAATCATGTCGAACGATTGAAAGAAGACCATTTTCGAGCAAAAACTATTGGAGATATTTTAGTAAAATTATCGTTTGTTGAGCAAATTTTACCAATTGATACCAATATTGTAATTTTTGAATTACCCAAAAGCGTTCTTGCCACAACTTTTGTACAAAAAATGAATCAATTGGGAGTTGCGTGTGTTGCGTTTGGCAAACATTCCGTCCGATTTGTGACGCATTTAGATTTTACAGATACACACTTAGAAATATTTGAAAAGCAGCTAAAACAAGTAAGCATTTGAATAGGACGCATTTCAATAGTTCAAACATCAATTGAATCCAAAAGGCATATAAATTATATTCATTATTTTCACTTTGTATGATTATGATATATGTTAAAGTTTTATATCTAAACTTGAATAAGTAAAGTAAAATTTTCGTTTAGAAGAATGTCTTCCTTGACGGAGATTTTACTTTCAACGAGTAACGCAAAACAATAAAAAATTATAACAAAAACTAAATAATAATCCATCAAATTCATTTTTCAACATAAAGTATAGATGCTTTGCTGTTAATTAAATTATTTATAAAAAACTCCAAAAATGAAAAAAAAACTATTTCTTGTGTGGCTAATGGTCACTATCTCATTCATATCCAACTCTCAAGTAAAGTTCGAAAAAATGTCTTGGAAAGATATTCTTCAAAAAAGTAAAAAGAGTAATAAACCTATTTTTTTAGACATATATGCTTCTTGGTGCGAACCATGCAAATCCTTAGAGCAAAATGTATATACGGATAAAGTACTAGGAAAGTTTATGAATAGTAATTTTATCAATGTAAAATACGATGCCGAAAAGCAAGAATCCTCATTAGTCGAACAACTCAGCATTCAAGTCTATCCAACTTTGATATACTTTAATGAAAAAGGGGAAGAAATCAATCGATATGAAGGATACAGGGATGTGTACGAATTTCAATTAGAAGCAGAACAGAATTTATTAGATGCCCGTCGTCCTACTTTAATAAGCTTAGAAACAGAGTATTCGCAAGGAGGAAGAAATGAAAAGCTATTAAGGCATCTCCTGCAAAAACGCTTTGAGAAAAATTCGGATAGATATGATAATTCAGAAATTTTAGAAAACTTATTATCAATTATACCAAAAGACTCTTTATTGAATGAGAATAATCGTACACTCATTTGGCAACACCTTAAATCAGTCAATTTCAAATCTATAGCTTATCAACTAATAAAAGAAAACACTCCTGTATTCAAGACTGCCTTTGGAGATTACACAGATAAAGATTTTATAGATGCGACTAATTCCTATATTGCTGTGTATGAATTATATAGATCAGATATACATGAAGATAGCTTATTGGTAAAATGCGAGCAACTAAGAACTTATGCCAAGCTCAATAACTCTTGGATTGGAAACTATGAAGAACAGATTTACAATGCCTTATCCAGCTACTATCTTTCAAATAACACTAATAAATTTTGTCAAATATCGGAGTCTTACTTACTCCAGAACTACCCATTGGAAGAAGATATCAACGCTTGGAAAAAACGTTTTTTTAATACCTACGAAAATTTATTATCTCAAATAAATACATCTGATTCAAGCGAGATTGAAAAAGAATCTAATGAAAAGAAAGCTACAATTTTATTTAAACAAGAAATTGGAATAATTATTAATAATATTGTTTGGGCAATTTATGAGCATTCCGAAAAAGACACTTTATTACTCAAACGCTTATTACCTTACCCAAAAAAAGCCATCGAATTAAATCAAAATGAAGCAACACTAGACACTTATGCCCACTATTTATTTTCAATTGGAGCTATCAAAGATGCGACTATTTTTCAAAATAGGGCCAATAGATATGCTTTATTTTTTGATGCAGAGAATCAAGAACTCATTAGCTCTGAATTAGATAGAATTAAGAAGCAATATCTTGAAAATAATAAGGGGTTATCTCCTATGAGCCTAGATAAAGAAACCTTACGCAATCACTATCAAGAATTTATATTTTTTAACAAGTTACACGACTATGAAAAAATATTAGAATTTATACCCAAAGAATTATTTGACGTTATCCCAAAAAACAATTTCCTTACTTTTCTAAAAAGCTCTCTCGAATCAGAAGATTTACTAGTGAATATTGTAGATTATAGTAATACAAATTTATCAGACACAATTATTTATAAAGGAATTTCTTATGCAAAATTCACCTCTCAATATTCTTTTACAATGAATATAAAAAAAATACTTGAGAAAATGGAAGAAAAAAACCAGAGTGAATACATACAGATTTTAGAAAAAACCCTTAATGATAAGTTTGACTCTATACAATACAATCCAGAAAGCCAAACATTTTTGATTATCGGAAGTGAAGAAGGATATGCTATCGGTAGTAATGAAAATACAACTTGGAAATTCATGAAAAATGACAATCAAAATAATCTACTCCTAAGTACAATCATTCCTAAAATGGTACAGGAGCGATTGAATTAATAATTTTTATACCTAACTTATTTCATGAAAAACATCAATTAATTGATTGGATTTGAGCGAAAAACAATGAAAATCAAAAATTTTGCTCATCCTTTTTGCCTTTTAATACTTAGTCATTTGTACTTACATAATTTATTTTTTTACATTCTCTTGATTTCTTATTCATGCAATAAATTAATAATCAGAGAAATTTAGTACAAACACTTCTAGGAAAAAACATTAAAACGAGGCAGTGAAATCTACCACAGCCTCGTTTTTAAACCTCAAACATTTCAATTTAAACCACCGTATTTCTCAAAATCCCAATGCCTTCAATTTCTAATTCAACTACATCTCCCGGCTCTAAAGGACGATGAACCGAAAAATCATTCTCTGTCAAACTTCCCCAACCAACCGTTCCTGAGCCAAGAATATCCCCGGGCATCAAGCTTACGTTATTTTCCGAAGCTCTTTCAATCATTTGTTCAAAATTATAGAAGACCGTATTGTAATTTCCTTCGCAAGTAGTCATTCCATTGATTCTCGCAGTCATTTTGACATTTAGTCTTTCTCCTGGAATATCAGGGACACGAATAGGGTCTTGGAAAACAGACGCATCAAAAGGAACACGGTATTGTTCCATTTCATCCGCAGTGACAATACAAGGTCCAATAGCATTGGCAAAATCTTTTCCTTTGTGAGGGCCCAATGGAGGACCACCCATTTCGACTTTTTGAATAGCACGAGCAGTCCAATCATTAAAAATAGTATATCCAAAAATAAAAGAACGAGCCTCTTCTGCTTTAATATCTTTTCCTTTTTTACCGATAATACACGCCATTTCGAGCTCAATATCTAATCTTGTTTCCTTAAAAGGCTTTTTAATTTCTGCCTCGGGACCATAAATTGCTTGGTGATTGGTAAAATAAAATATCGGCATTTCGTACCAAACTGGACCTATTTTATGCCCAAATGAACGAGAAGCATTCTGCATGTGCATCTCAAAACCGATATAATCCCGAAAACTTCTCGGATTCGGCAATGGTGCCATCAATTTTACCTCTGCCAAAGAATAATGTGGCTCAACTTCTCCGATTTTTTTTATAATTTCGAAATACTCTTCATGATTATCAATGAACTGAAGCATATCTGTCGGAAGAGATTCGCTTGCTAATTTCATATCAACCACCCCATCTCCTTGAAGCCATCCGATTCGGCTTTCTTGGGCTTTATTTAAAAAAGTAACTAGTTTCATAATGGAATAATTAATAATAAATCAATTGGATACCGAATTAAATGGGGGCTGTCAAAGCACCACAAGTTTTGCCCATCAAAGCACCCGGATTGGCACCTTCTGGCAGATGCTGCCCTGTAAACTCCATATATTCCCATTTTCCGAGAGTTTCAGAAGCCTCCACGACCATCATACATCTGTCTATTCGACGAGCCATAAAATTTTCAAAGGCTTTTTCAGGATTATCTTCTTTTATAAGCTCCTCTGCCAAGACGACGGCATCCTCAATAGCCAAAGCCGCGCCCGAACCAAGCTGAGGAATCGTTGCATGGGCAGCGTCGCCAATGATTATTACACGGCCTTTGTGCCACGGAGCCGCCACTTTTACTACCTCCATCGGACGATAATTGACCAGCTTAGGGTCTATTAATTGCTCGATACATTCTTGAACCATCGGCACGGGATATTCCGATAAATAAGATTTTAGTTTAGGAATGAATGTCTCCTCCGGAATATGTGGATTATCATCCCCTTCCGCTGTTACGACAAACATATAAATAGAATCTTCCGTCATTGGAATCAGACCGATTTTACTTTTTTTTCCAAAATACATGTATCCTGTATCCAAATCTTTCGGGCGTTTGAAAGGATATCTCCAGACCGATAGCCCGACATATTGCATAGGAATTTCTCCGAATAATAGCTCACGTACTTTAGAACGCACCCCATCTGAGCCAATCACTATGTCATATTTTTCCTTTCGTCCGTTTGAAAAATTTACCCAAACCCCGTCATTTTCTTCCTCAAAAGAATCAATACTTGTACCCATACTAAATTTCACACCGACTTCATTGGCTTTTTCTAACAAAACTTCATGCAAAACACGTCTTGAAATGCCATTATGGCTCGGAAATCTGCCAATAGGTGGCGTTCCTGCCTCGCCGATTTGTTTTCCAAAAGGCAAACACAATTTCACAAATCCATAAGGATACCCACGCCTCATCGCCTCGTCTGCTACCCCAATGGCATCTAAAGCCCTCAGAGCATTGGCTTGTTGGATAATTCCTACGCCATACACATTGTATTCTGCTTGAATTTCGGCAACTTCTACCTCTACTCCAGCCTGACGCAAAGCAATAGCAACGGATTGACCACCGATGCCGCCCCCTACCACTAAAACTTTATTGACCATCTTTTTATATTTTTAGGTTGAATAATTCAAATAGAACTACTGATTGGAATAATGCAAAACCATCGGAGGTACCTCAAAAAAAGGCCCGATTAAAGCACGCCATTGTACAAAAAGCTCCGACTCTCTGAAACCAACGGTATGGTCTTCAAGCGTATTCCAATAAATCAATAAAACATAGCGATTGGGATTTTCGATACATTTTTTAACTTGAATACTTTGAAAGCCAGTCGATTGAGAAATGACCGTTTTGGCTTGCTCAAGTGCCACCTCAAACTCAGCATTTTTACCTTGTTGAATATCGATTGTTGCTAATTCTAATATCATTTTTATATTATTTTAATCTTCAATAATAGCAACTGCCCGTGTCCAACCAGCACTTGCTTTTTCTATTTTGGCAGGGAAACATGCCACTTTAAAACCAAAAGGCGGCAATTGGTCAAGATTGGCTAACTTTTCAATTTGGCAATATTCCTTTTCGATTCCTACATAATGAGCTTGCCAAATAACACCATCTCTTGGGTTTGCTTTGTAATCCTCTACTTGCAAATGTAAAGGAATATCCCAACCCCAACCATCGGTACCCATCACCTTGATTCCTTGGTCTATTAGCCAATGAGTGGCTTTAGCCGAAGCCCCAACATGAATTTTCACAAAGTCATCTTGATGAATTCTTTTGTCTGCATCGCAACGAATCAAGACAATATCCAAAGGCTTTAATTGGTATCCAATCTTATCTAGTTTTTCCTGTAAATCTTCAGGCTCGAACATATAACCGTCAGGTTTATCGGTAAAATCTAGTACTACGCCATCCCGAAAAAACCAATCCAATGGCATTTCATCGATGGTTCTGGAAGGTTTTCCTTCGGAAGTCGGAAAATAATGATACGGAGCATCCACGTGTGTTCCACAATGACTGGTTACGGTAAGAAATTCACCTGCGGGTCCATTTCCCTCGATAAACACTTCGCCTTGAATCCCTTCAAAGAGTTTTCCTCCCATTTTTTTTGCCCCTTCTTTGTGGTCTTCATACACAATTTTGGTAGGCAATGGTTCTTTTATTTTTTCAGAAATGGTTACTGAAAGATCTATGATTCTCATTTTTGTATCTTTATTTAGTTTCGTACCAAGTTTTTAGTGTATTAAATGCCATCTTCTTAATTCCTGTG
>CAYUFZ010000065.1:0-2507 GCA_964444025.1 uncultured Emticicia sp. | reverse complement strand
GTTACTGATAAATCTATGATTTTCATGTTTTTGTCTTTAAATGATTAAAATAATGGTCTTCCTCCATCTACGTTTACTATATTTCCGGTGCAAAAAGTCAGAATATCTGTCAGAGAATACACCGCATTGGCAACATCCATTGGTACAGCCAAACGAGCCAGTGGTGTTTTATCGGTTTGAAGTTTCAGATAATTTGGGTCGATATTTTTGGTATATTCCCCCAAAACCCATCCTGGAGAAACAGAAACCACCCTAATTTTAGGAGCAAATGCTCGTGCCAAAGACCGAGTCATACTATCCATAGCAGCTTTAGAAGCACAATAAGCCACATTGCTTCCTATGCCAGTCAGGGCTGCCACAGATGAAATATTCACCACTAAAGCACTTTCAGCATATTTCTCGTAGGCTTGCAATAACAAGCTTTTCATGGCTCGAACCATCGCAAAACTACCTCTAAAATTCGTTTGCATGATTTTATCAATCCATTCGTCTGTCAAATCGTCTAAATTATCATGAGCGACAGGCGTGGTTATTCCTGCATTATTAATCAGTACGTTCAGATGTCCGTATCTTTCCTCCACAAACTTTCTCAAAGCTTCCAACTGAAGACTGTCATTGACGGGTGCATGAAAGACAGAATGCCCCTCCCCAATCAGATTATCTACAAGCATTTGGGCTTTTTCGTGATTAGAGTTGTAAGTCACGATTACTTGATACCCATTTTGAGCAAATTTAGTGCAAATTGCCGAACCAATTCCTCCGGCTCCACCTGTCACAAGAACAACTTTTTTCATGATAAAATACCCAATTATTTTTTATATTTCCTCACCCTTAAATCGGCTTGTTCTTTATGTCCCCAGAAATTTTCGATGGCACATAATCTTGAACAATACTCACCAATCAAAGCACTTGCTTCTTCTGTACGAATTTCCTGATAAGTACAAGTTTTCATAAACTTCCCGACCCAAAGTCCTCCAGTATATCTTGCGGCTTCTTTGGTTGGTAACGTGTGATTCGTTCCAATTACTTTGTCTCCATAGGCAACGTTTGTTTTATCGCCTAAGAAAAGCCCTCCATAATTAGTCATTTTTTCTAAGAAATAACGGGGATTATCCGTCATTACTTGTACGTGTTCGCTCGCAATGCGGTCTGCTTCAGCCACTAATTCATCTACTGTATCGCATAAGATGACTTGCCCATAATCTCTCCACGAAACAGACGCAATATCGGCGGTTGGTAAAATAGCTAATTGTCTTTGAATTTCATTTTCGATATTTTCAGCAATAACTTTGCTAGTAGTCAGCAAAACTGCTGGCGAAGTCGGTCCGTGTTCTGCCTGCCCCAACAAATCTGTTGCACATGTTTCTGCGTCGGTTGTGTCGTCTGCAATGACGAGAGTTTCCGTAGGTCCGGCGAATAAATCAATCCCAACCTTTCCGAAAAGTTGTCTTTTGGCTTCTGCTACATACGCATTACCAGGGCCAACCAACATATCTACCCCACTCACGCTTTCCGTTCCGAGAGCCATCATCGCAATAGCTTGTACCCCTCCTAGAAGATATATTTCATCTGCCCCTGCCATATACATTGCTGCTACCGTGGCTGCTGGTATTTCTCCCTTAATGGGTGGTGTACATGCAATCACACGCTTCACTCCTGCCACTTTTGCAGTTAAGACACTCATGTGTGCAGATGCTACCATGGGGTAACGCCCACCAGGAACATAACAACCAACCGAATTTACTGGAATATTTTTATGCCCTAAAAATACACCTGGCAATGTCTCTACTTCAATGTCTTTCAATGCTGCTTTTTGATGTTCGGCAAAATTTCTGATTTGAGCTTGGGCAAACTTAATATCCTCAATCACTTGTTCTGGAAGCGACGCTATAATTGCTTTAATTTCTGTTTCAGAAAGTCTAAAACTTTCAGGCGACCAATTGTCTAATTTTTCAGAGTATTCTCGAACAGCCTTATCTCCATTGCTTGCTACATTTTCAAGCATGCTCTCCACTAAAGCACGAACTTTTGCATCTGCCTCTTTGCTTTCGGCATACGTGATACCTTTTTTTATCTGAGTTATCATTTTTAGATTGTTTAGGGTAACATTATTATATCGTATCGTTTGCCTCTTATTCCTTTATTTTCTTTTCAACCCAATCATACATATTAAAAGTTTTGGTAAAATCATCTACCGAACAATGGGCAGAACCACTCGATTCTTTAGGAACAATTTCCATGACATGCTCACAAGTAAG
The DNA here is from genome assembly GCA_964444025.1 of uncultured Emticicia sp. Lineage (GTDB taxonomy): Bacteria > Bacteroidota > Bacteroidia > Cytophagales > Spirosomataceae > Emticicia. The sequence goes on along the minus strand of CAYUFZ010000065.1, from coordinate 249 downwards.
TGCGTCATTGACCTTATAGGCATTTTCCACAAAATTCTGTCGATCGTCCTCCCCATGTAGAATATAAGTCGGACAAGAGATTTTTTCAGCAACCCCCTCTAAAGTAAAGTTTTTCAATCTTTCACGAGCCTCTGTCATATTATCTGCCCCAACGATGTGCTGGACAATTTCTGCTAAAGGGTGGTTGTCAGGACGATTTTTCCAAATATCATAATAAGACCAAACCGCCCCAAAAATCATACAAACCTT
>CAYUFZ010000064.1:8006-12954 GCA_964444025.1 uncultured Emticicia sp. | reverse complement strand
AAAACGTCGAGTAGCTTTATGCCGTTTATTATTAAAACAACCAGATGTATTACTATTAGATGAGCCTACCAACCACTTAGATGCGGAATCTGTGCTTTGGTTGGAAGAGCATCTTCGCCAATACAAAGGAACAGTTATTGCTGTTACCCACGACAGGTATTTCTTGGACAATGTTGCGGGATGGATTTTGGAGCTTGACCGTGGCGAAGGTATTCCTTGGAAAGGAAATTATTCGTCTTGGTTAGAACAAAAACAAAATCGTCTTGAAAAAGAAGAGAAATCCGAATCAAAGCGTCAGAAATCTTTACAGCGTGAATTAGAGTGGGTTAGAATGGCTCCTAAAGCTCGTCAGGCAAAGTCTAAAGCTCGTTTGGCAGCCTACGACCGCATGGTCAATGAAGACAGCAAAGAAAGAGAAGAGAAGCTCGAATTATTTATTCCACCTGGGCCGAGATTGGGTAATAAAGTTATCGAAGCAAAAGGCGTAAAAATGGGCTTTGGCGACCGACTTCTTTACGAAGATTTGAATTTCTCATTGCCTCAAAATGGAATCGTCGGGATAATTGGACCTAATGGGGCAGGAAAAACGACTTTGTTTAAACTGATTACCGAACAATTACAACCCTTGGCAGGAACATTTGAAGTAGGCGAAACGGTTAAGTTGTCTTATGTGGACCAAGAACACAATCAGCTCGACCCCAACAAAAGTGTCTATGAATTAGTATCTGGAGGAAATGACTGGGTGATGTTGGGCAATAAACAAGTCAATGCACGTGGATATGTGAGCCGATTCAATTTTCAAGGAGCCGACCAAGAGAAAAAAGTCGGAACTCTTTCTGGTGGAGAAAGAAATCGTGTTCATTTAGCCATGATGCTAAAAGAAGGTGGGAATTTATTGTTGCTCGATGAGCCTACCAATGACTTGGATGTGAATACCCTCCGTGCTTTAGAGGAAGGATTGGAAAATTTTGCAGGTTGTGCCGTAGTTATTTCCCACGACAGATGGTTCTTGGATAGAATTGCCACGCATATTTTGGCATTCGAAGGAGATTCTCAAGTATATTGGTTTGAGGGGAATTTCTCTGAATATGAAGAAAATAGAAAAAAACGCTTGGGAACGGATATTACTCCAAAAAGAATCAAGTATAGAAAATTACAATAAAATGCCTTTTTATTCATTTTAGGGCTTTTCATTAGAAGCCCTAATTTTTTATCAATAAACGCCCATCCTTTTAAATATTAATTGTTTTATGAAAAAAATCACACTATTACTCTTACTCTTGTATTCGTTTTGCGGAGTATTCGCCCAAAATATTGATACCAAAAATATCCTTACTCATCTCGACAATATCGACACCAATCGAATCAAAGCTCATGTTGCTTACTTGGCAGACAATCGTCTGAAAGGTCGCTTACCTGGCACGGAAGGCTATCAAATGGCTGTCGATTATGTAATCGGACAATACAAAGAATATGGTCTAATGCCTGCCGGAGAAAACAAATCTTATCTCCAAAAACTAAGCTTGAGAAAAGCCAAATTAGTCAAAGAAAACAGTCAATTTTCATTCTTTTTTGGCAATGAACAAAAATCTTTATCTCTTGGCACAGACCTCATGATTTATCCACATCCAGAGGAAAAAAGTATTGATTTAGAAGCACCTTTGGTATTTGTCGGGGCTGGATTTGATGAAAAAACCTTAGGAATTGAAAGCTACAAGGGTTTAGATGTCAAAGGAAAAGTTGTTATTGTGCTTAGAAGCATCCCTGAAAATCTACCAGCAAATGTAAAACTTCATTTACAATATCCAGCAACTTTACAACAATATGCCGCCCAAAACGGAGCGATTGGTGTGTTGGTCTGTAATTACAATACTAATACCGTTCAGTTTAAAGCTTCCAGTAATAGCCAAATCAATAATGGCATAAATGTATCCATTTCCAAAGCAGGCAAAAGAATGAGTTCGGCTGCAGCCTTGGGCGGCACGATAAAAGTAGCGGGAGGTATTTCTGTTGCTACTTTGCAAGAGCTGATGGCTACTGAAAAAATAGATTTAAGTGTGTTATGGAAAAATTTGGAACAAGGAAAACCTGTAAGTACTTTGTTGGAATCGAAAATAAAAATCCATTACGAAAGTACTTTCAAAGATATTGAAAGCTACAATGTTATCGGCAAAATAGAAGGCTCCGACAAACAACTCAAAAACGAATTTGTGATTCATTCCGCCCATTTAGACCACTTAGGTATCGGAAAAGCCATCAATGGAGATTCGATTTATAATGGAGCTCATGACAATGCCTCAGGGGCAGCATGTGCTTTGGAAATTGCCAGAATGTATGCCACACTCAAGCAAAAGCCAAAACGAAGTATGTTGTTTGTATTGGTAACGGCTGAAGAAATGGGATTGTTGGGTTCGGGATATTTTACGTCCTTGCCAACAGTAGATAAATCTAAAATCGTAGCAGCCATCAATACAGATATGCCAACTTTACTTGCTCCACTTGAGTCCGTTGCCCCTTTAGGAGCAGAACATTCGAGCCTACTGAAAACTGTCGAGCAAGCCGCAGCCATCGCACAGCTTAAAGTTGAGCCTGATCCCGACCCTGCAGAAGGACGATTCGTGCGTAGCGACCAATACAATTTTGTCAAAGTGGGAATTCCAGCTTTACATATCAAATATGGCTATAAATACAGTAATCCAAGCCTGAATTTGGCTGAAAATGTAAAAATCTGGAGGGAAGCACATTATCACAAACCTTCGGACGAAATCAGCAATGGGTTTGTTTGGTCGGCAGGTAAAACATATTCAAAAGTCAATTTTTTGATAAGCTATTTGATTGCCAATAATCCAATCAAACCCACTTGGAATACTGGCGATTTTTTTAATCCGATTAAATAAAGAGCAATATATTTCGATAGGGAAATTTATTTTTGTTCGGTACGTTATACAAATGGTTTGATTTTTGATTGATTCAAGCTTAAAGTATTCCCATGAATATTGTCCAATGGTATTCATGGGTATTCTCAACCATAATTCGTTTCTTTCTATGAAAATATCCAAGATTTTTAGCCGTTTTTTGATAGCATTCGGTTTTTTGTCGATATTCATGGCTGCAAAGCCTTTCCACGAAAATCCCAAACCAAATCCTACTATCCTTCGAACCATCGGTGCGATGCTCGAACAGGGGCATTATAGTCCCAAAAAAATTGACGATGCCCTTTCCAAAGAGATTTTTAGTGAATTTATCAAGAGATTAGACCCTAATAAGCGACTATTTCTTCAGAAAGATTTGCATAAATTACGCAAATTTGAAAATAGTATTGATGATGAAATACATGGCTCTGCTCTTATTTTTTTCGACGAAACCAATGCCATTTTCACACAAAGACTTCAAGAAAGTAAGGAAATTTATGAAAATATCATCGAAAAACCATTCGAGTTCAGTAAAGATGAAACATTCGAGGCTGATTCTGACAAATTTGATTTTGCCAATAATGAAAATAATCGCAAAGAAAGATGGAGAAAATACTTGAAATGGATGACGCTCGAACGTTTTATTGAACTTCAAGAACAACAAGAAAAAAACAAAACGAAAAGCGACTTTATTGCCAAATCTGACGAAATACTTGAAAAAGAAGCCCGTGCAAAAGTTAAAAAAGCGATGGACAAGTATTTTGAAAGAATGCAAGTGAAATTTGACGATAACGAGCGGTTTTCGGTGCTTGTCAATGTTCTTACCAATTTGATGGACCCACACACCGATTTTTTTCCGCCAGTTGAAAAACGCTCCTTTGATGAACGCTTGAGTGGAAGATTTTTTGGTATTGGTGCATTATTACAACAAGACGACGACAAAATCAAAATAAAAAGTGTAACCGTGGGGGGACCTGCATGGAAATCAGGAGAAATTCAAGAAAATGATTTGATTGTAAAAGTAGCTCAAGCAACGGGCGAGCCAGAAGATATTACGGGCTATACTACCACCGAAGCAGTTAAATTAATCCGTGGAGCAGAAGGCTCAGAAGTTAAAATTACTATCCAAAAACCAGATGGTACTTTCAGAACCGTATCGCTCATCAGAAGTGAATTGAAATTGGACGAAACTTTTGCTCGCAGTGTCATTATTGAACACAAAGGACATAAATTTGGGCTTATTGACCTCCCTTCTTTTTATGTCGATTTCCAAAGACCTCAGGCTGCCAAATGCTCGCAAGATGTTGCCACAGAAATTAAAAAACTAAAAGAATCAGGAGTAGAGGGAATCATTATTGACGTAAGAGATAATGGAGGAGGAAGCCTACAAGAAGTCGTCAATATGGTAGGTCTTTTTATCAAAACAGGCCCTATTGTACAGATAAAAGACAAATTCGGTCGCTCCTATCAAATGAGCGACAACGACGCATCAGTGCTTTACGACGGCCCTCTTGCCGTCATGGTCAATGAACGAAGTGCGTCTGCTTCCGAAATTTTTGCCTCCGCTATACAAGATTATAAAAGAGGGGTCATCATTGGCTCAAGTTCCACTTATGGCAAAGGAACGGTGCAAAGAGCTTTCCCGATTGGAGATAAAGAAAGCAGAAGCGGTGCCGGTGAATTAGGCTCGATTCACTTGACTATTCAAAAATATTACCGAATCAATGGCGGGGCGACCCAACTAAAAGGTGTCGAACCTGACATCGTTTTGACTGGGCTTTATGAAGCTTATAAAATCAGAGAAAAAGATGCTCAAGCAGCCTTGCCATGGGATGAAATGCCTAAAGCCTCTTATCAATTCTGGAATAATAGCCCAGATTTGGAGACTTTAGTACAAAAAAGTAAAAACAGATTAGCCTCTGACAGTTTGTTCAAACAAATCAAAATTACCTAAAGATTCACCATAACCTAAATTACGATACGCAGCTAAAGCTTCTTGCATTTTTTCGTTAACCTTTGGAGGTTCATTAAGAAGT